>JAKEHC010000192.1 GCA_022615255.1 Candidatus Dadabacteria bacterium
AAGAACTTCCGTCAGTTGGGAAGCAAATGCCCTGGTCATCCCGAATATGGGGAGACTCCCGGGGTTGAGACAACAACAGGACCATTAGGACAGGGATTCGCTGATGCAATTGGTTTCGCCATCGCAGAGGCTCATCTCTCTGCTATCTTTAACAAGCCGGGTTATGACATCGTTAACCATTATACATACGGCATATGTAGCGATGGGGACCTGATGGAGGGTATAACATCCGAAGCCGCAAGCCTGGCTGGACATCTAGGCTTAGGGAAGCTGATTTTTCTTTACGACGACAACCAAATTTCCATTGAAGGGAAGACGAAGGATACAGCATTTTCCGAAACGGTAGGAAAGCGCTTTGAAGCCTACAACTGGCATGTGCAAACAGTGTCTAACGGGCATGATCGCACTGCTATCGAAGAGGCGATAAATAAGGCGCGTGAAGAGAATTGTAGACCCTCCCTCATCATATGTAAGACACACATCGGCTATGGAAGCCCTGAGCAGGATACTGCTAAGGTTCATGGGGAGCCATTCAATGAGGAGAACTATAAAGCCACAAGGAGGCACTTCAATTTCCCTGAAGACAAGCCGTTTTACATCCCGGAGGAGGCGCTAGGACACTTCCGGAAGGCATTGGAGCGCGGAAAGGCATGGGAAGATATGTGGCATACGAAGTTCAATTCTTATGCGAAGGAATACCCAGAGCCTGCGGAGCGATACAAACTCGTTATGAGTGGCGAACTCCCTAAGGACTGGGATGCCGATATCTCAGCTTTTACTCCAGAAAAAGATGGCGCAATGGCTACCCGCGATTGCTCAGGGAAGGTTATCAATGCGCTGGCAAAGCGTATGAAGGGCTATCTAATCGGTGGCTCAGCAGACCTAGCGCCGTCAACAAAGACCTATATGACCGGACACGGCGATGTTGAGTTCCATGACTTTGCAGGGGATAACCTTCACTTCGGCGTGAGGGAACACGCGATGGGGGCTGCCACAAACGGCATGGCGCTCCATGGGGGCGTTATTCCCTACTGTGCTACTTTCCTTCAATTCTTTAACTACATGGCTCAAACCGTAAGATTAGCCGCTATGATGAAGATACGTGTGATATTCATCTATACACACGATAGCATATTTCTAGGCGAGGACGGTCCAACCCACCAGCCGATTGAGCACCTCGCTTGGCTTCGCTCATTGCCAAATGTCGTGACGATCCGCCCTGCCGATGGAAACGAGACTGCCTGGGCTTGGCGTGAAGCTATTAAGCGGATGGATGGACCGACAGTGCTCTGTTTTTCACGGCAGAAACTCCCCACCATTGACCAGAAGAAATACGCCTCTTCAGAGGGTTTGAAAAGGGGCGCCTACGTTGTCTCCGATTGCGATGGCGCGCCAGACATCATACTAATCTCAGACGGCGGGGAGCTAACATACGCATTGGGCGCACAAGAGAAGCTGGCTTCGGAGGGGATAAAGACCCGTGTTGTAAGCTTTCCTTGCTGGGAGCTCTTTGAATTGCAGTCACAGGATTATAAAGACTCTGTATTGCCGCCAAAAGTCACCAAGCGACTAGGCATCGAAGCCGCGGGCCCATTTGGATGGGACAGGTACCTTGGCAAAGTTAGCGACAAAAATTTCATAGGCATGTGGGGTTTTGGGGCATCAGCGCCCTACGAAGCGCTTGCAAAGAAATTTGGCTTTACAGTTGATAACGTAATAGAAAAGGCAAAATCGTTGGTCGGGAGGTAACAATTCAGCCACATTTTGATAAAATTGTCACTGATGAATATAAACAGGATACAAGATGCATGATGCACGATGCGAAGCTCGTCATTGATCATGTATCATGAATCGTGCATCTTTCATTAGTGTACACGTTTATATTAGTGGCTAAATAATTATGCTGAAAAGGTGAATGACATGACTAACCCTCTACTCGAAATACAAAATTATGGACAGAGCATCTGGTACGACTATATAAGACGTGGGCTAATTATATCCGGCGAGTTGAAGAGGATGATTGACGAAGACGGCTTACGTGGCGTTACATCGAATCCTTCCATATTCGAGAAGGCGATTGCTGGAAGCACCGACTATAATAATACGTTAAAAGCCCTAGAGAAGCAGAAGGACATGGAAGTGAAGGCGCTCTACGAATCATTAGCGAATAATGATATTCAGGACGCCGCTGATGTAATGTCGCCCGTTTATGAAATGACAAAGAAGCGTGATGGATATGTCAGTTTGGAGGTATCCCCATATCTGGCTAACGACACTAGAGGAACGCTTGATGAAGCCCGACGGCTTTGGAAGGTAGTAGGGCGTGATAACGTTATGATCAAAGTTCCAGGAACCCAGGCAGGCATTCCCGCGATTAAGCAGCTCATAAGCGAGGGGATAAACGTTAACGTTACCCTTTTATTTTCGCAGGAGACCTATGAGCATGTTGCCGAAGCCTATATCTCAGGGTTAGAGGCATTTGTCGCAGGAGGTGGCGACCCGAGCGGGGTGGCAAGCGTTGCCAGTTTTTTCGTGAGCCGCATTGATACTGCGATTGATAACCTGGCTAATGCAAGGTTGAAAACGGCAAAAAATCCAAGTGAGCAGGCAATACTTAAGAGTATAACTGGCAAGGTAGCCATAGCCAACGCAAAACTTACATATCAACGATACAAAGATATCTGCCTAAGTGAGCGATGGCAGTCGTTGGCAGCCAAGGGCGCGCAAACCCAGAGACTCCTCTGGGCCAGCACTAGCACCAAGAACCCCAATTATCGTGACGTGCTTTACGTTGAGGAGCTCATTGGCAGAGACACAGTAAACACGGTTCCTTCAGCGACATTCGATGCATTTCGTCAGCATGGGCAACCACGCGCAAGCCTTGAAGAGCACCTCGAAGAGGCTCATGATACTATGGACGTTTTAGGAAAGGTTGGAATCTCGATGAGAGAGGTTACGGACAAACTGCTCGATGACGGTGTCAGACTATTTTCAGACGCCTTTGATAAACTTTTAAGTGCTATAGAGAAAAAACGTGAAGCGCTTCTAGGCAATAAACTCAACAGGCATTCCTATAAATTGCCCGATAAACTCGATGCCGCCGTTAAGGCATCGCTTGAAGACTGGCGGGTTAATGGAAAGGTCCGCCGTCTCTGGTCTCGAGACAAAACACTCTGGACCAATGATGACGAAAATCGCTGGCTAGGATGGTTGGGTATCACAGAAGACCAGTTAGCACACATCGAACACTTAAAAGATATTGCGGAAGAGGTGAAGAAGGAGGGGTTCTCCGACGCCCTCCTTCTCGGTATGGGCGGGTCGAGTCTTTGCCCCGAGGTTATGAGAATGACATTCGGAAGGATAGGAGTTTTTCCAGAACTGCATGTTTTGGATTCTACAGATCCTTCACAAATAAGGACTTTCGAGAATAAAGTAGATCTAGCAAGAACCTTATTCATCGTATCCTCAAAATCGGGTGGCACGCTAGAGCCAAACATCTTTAAGCAGTACTTCTTCAAGCGCGTGGAAAAGACTATCGGCGCTAAGAAAGCCGGCAGCCGCTTTATCGCAATTACAGACCCGGGCTCCAAGATGCAGCAAATCGCCCAGGCAGAAGGCTTTCGCCACATCTTCTTTGGGGTACCGAGTATTGGCGGACGGTATTCAGCGCTATCCAACTTTGGAATGGTTCCATCAGCAATAATGGGAGTTGACGTAGAGAGGTTTCTTGATCGCGCTGAGGAGATGGTTCACAGTTGCTCCTCATGCGTACCGCCTGAAGACAACCCTGGTGTGGTCTTAGGAACCATTATGGGAGTGCTTGCAAATAATGGACGCGACAAGGTAACCATAGTAACCTCTCCCGGTATCTGGGACCTTGGCGCCTGGTTGGAGCAGCTCCTAGCCGAATCAACCGGCAAACTCGGCAAGGGTCTGATCCCGGTTGACCAGGAAAGGTTGGGACCGCCTGAGGTATATGGGAGCGACCGCCTTTTTGCCTATCTCCGCTTGGAAACTGCCCCAGACAGCCCGCAGGATGCTGCTGTAGCCGCTCTTGAAAAGGCTGGACACCCTGTCGTACGAATCTCTTTATACGATATTTATGATCTAGGTCAAGAAATGTTCAGATGGGAAATCGGAACGGCAGTAGCAGGTTCTATCATCGGCATAAACGCTTTCAACCAGCCTGATGTTGAAGCGAGTAAGGTGGCAACGCGAAATTTGACCTCAGAGTATGAGAAGACGGGTTCTCTGCCTCAAGAGAAACCGATCCTTGAAGACAAATTTATTAAGCTTTTCACAGACGATAAAAATGCAGGCGTTCTTACCAAATCCGTAGGTAACGATAAGACGATTAGGAGCTATATCAAAGCGCACTTGAACCGAATAAAAGCAGGTGACTATTTTTGTATCTCAGCATACATAGAGATGAATGATATACATCAAGAGCAACTTCAGGCAATGAGGCACGCAGTCCGTGATGCCAAGAAGGTAGCGACTTGTCTAGGATACGGCCCGCGCTTTTTGCACTCAACTGGACAGGCATACAAGGGCGGACCTAATACAGGCGTTTTCCTCCAAATCACATGCGATGATGCGTCCGATCTTTCAGTGCCCGGACAGAAATATACATTCGGTGTGGTTAAGGCGGCACAGGCGCGGGGTGACTTTCAAGTTTTAGCTGAACGCAATCGCCGGGTCTTGCGCGTTCATCTACGAAAAGACGTCGAGGCAGGATTGTCAGCGCTTAGAGAAACGATTGAGCAAGCACTGAAACAATAATCTTTATGAAATTATAAAAGGTTCAAACATCTAGCTAGGATTATTAGAATAATTTTTTCTCTTGATTCTAACGTATCTTTAATAATTGTTTTGGCGACGATACCTTCGTCGCACAATTAAAAAAAGAGGTGATAGCAATGCAGATCGGAATGATTGGCTTAGGACGTATGGGCGCAAATATGGTAAAGAGGTTGATGCGAGGTGGGCACAAGTGTGTCGTATATGATAGAAACTCTGAGACGGTGCAGGCTATCTCTAAAGAGGGGGCGGTTGGCGCATCATCGCTTGATGATTTTGTCTCAAAGCTTACACCGCCGCGAGTCGCGTGGCTAATGGTGCCAGCCGCCGTGGTTGATAAGACGCTAAACGATCTTGCATCTCTAATGCAGAAGGGTGACATCATCATAGACGGAGGCAATTCCTATTATATTGACGATATTAGACGCGCCGATGAACTCAAGCCCAAGGGCATTCATTATGTTGATGTCGGGACAAGCGGGGGCGTCTGGGGGCTTGAACGCGGGTACTGCCAGATGATAGGCGGCGAGACAGATGTTGTGAGACATCTCGATCCGATTTTTAAGACACTCTCACCTGGGCGTGGCGACATCTCTCGCACACCGGGCAGGGAAAAGGCAGGCGGCACTGCCGAGGAGGGCTACCACCACTGCGGCCCATCAGGCGCTGGACACTTCGTAAAGATGGTGCATAACGGTATTGAGTACGGCATTATGGCGGCATACGCAGAAGGTTTGAACATACTGCATAATGCCAATGTTGGCAAGCGCGGCCGCACCGCTGATGCTGAAACAGCGCCATTAAGAAATCCGGAGCACTATCAGTATGATTTCAAACTTCCAGACATTGCAGAGGTGTGGCGACGTGGAAGCGTTATCGCCTCATGGCTCCTTGACCTTACAGCGATCGCTCTGCTTGAACAACCTGATCTTGCAGGTTTTTCAGGACGCGTGGCGGATTCGGGTGAAGGGCGCTGGACTATAACGGCCGCTATCGAAGAGGGAACTCCGGCTCCGGTTCTTAGCGCCGCTCTTTATCAACGCTTTAGCTCGCGTGGAGAGGATGAATTTGCAGAGAAGATTCTCTCCGCTATGCGATTTCAGTTTGGCGGACACATCGAACGACCGACTGGGGGATAGATATTTAAGAATTTCAGTAGGAATGAACTAGCAAATGGCTGAAATGAAGCTTCTCTCTGAAGCCGCCCCGAGCGGCATACAAGAACGCCCTCCCGACCCTTGCGTCTTTGTTATCTTCGGAGCATCAGGGGATTTAACAAAGCGTCTTTTAATGCCCGCGATTTATAACCTCGCGTGCGACGGCTTTTTACCACACAACTTCGTAATTATTGGAACTGCAAAAACGGAAATGGATCACGAGTCGTTTCGCGAGCAGATGAGTAAGGATATAAGGCAGTTTACGACGCGCGATTTCAATAGTCAGGTCTGGGACGAGTTCGTAAAAAACCTCTACTACATAACCGGGAGCTTCGATGACCCATCCATGTACCAGCAACTCAAGCAGTTGCTAAATGAGGTTGATGCAAAGCATAATACAGAAGGCAATTACCTGTTTTATCTGGCAGTGCCACCAATCGTGTTCGGCTTAATTTCCAGCCAGCTCGGGATTGCAGGATTGACTAGCGAGGATAAGGGCTGGTCCCGGCTTATTATTGAGAAGCCTTTTGGACACGACCTTGAAAGCGCAGTCACCCTTAATCGCGGGTTGCAGGAGCATTGGCTAGAGCATCAAATCTGGAGGATTGACCACTACTTGGGCAAAGAGACCGTGCAAAACATATTAGCCTTCCGCTTTGCAAATGGCATTTTTGAGCCCCTCTGGAACCGTCATTACGTTGATCACATTCAGCTCACCGTTGCAGAAAAGGTTGGCGTTGAGGGACGTGGGAATTTCTATGAGCGCTCTGGGGTTCTAAGAGATATGATTCAAAACCATATGTTACAGATGCTTGCCTATGTGGCTATGGACTCGCCGAGTTCGTTCCACGCCGACGATATACGTAACGGCAAGGTCGCGGTATTAAAAGCAATGCACCCCATGACACCAGAAGAGGTAATCAGAAACGCCGTGCGTGGGCAATATAGCGGAGGAACGATGGACGGCAACATTGTCCTTGGCTATAGGGAAGAGCCGGATGTTGCTAAGGACTCCAGAACCGAAACCTTCGCCGCAATAAAGCTCTACATAGATAATTGGAGATGGGCAGGAGTACCCCTCTATCTTCGCTCAGGTAAGAGACTCCCTATCCGCCGTACAGAAATCGCCATACAGTTCAAACGCGCCCCAGAAGTGCTCTTTCGTGATACACCGGTCGAGAGGTTAGAAGCCAACCAGCTACTTCTGCACATTCAGCCGGACCAAGGGATTGAGCTTGTTTTTGAGGCAAAAGTCCCTGGACCGACGATGCAGTTACAGACTGTTAGAATGCATTTTGAGTATCAGGAGGCGTTCCATGCGGCGCGTGGCACAGGATACGAGACGTTACTATATGATTGTATGAGCGGAGATCCAACCCTTTTTTCTCGCTCCGATTTGGTCGAAACAGCATGGAGGGTCGCACAGCCCATTCTTGATGTATGGAGCTCCCTCCCACCACGAGACTTCCCAAATTATCCGGCTGGGACTTGGGGACCGAAGGAGGCATCCGAGCTGATAGAACCAGATGGGAGGGGCTGGAGGAGGCTCTAGTATGATTCTTGCCGGAGACATTGGCGGTACGAAAACAACCCTCGCATACTTTAGAATTGAGGCAGGACAACTAAAAACGACCGTAGAGAGTACTTTCTCAAGTCGGGAGCACGGGAGTCTCAGGGAGATTGCCCGAAAATTCGTCTCAACAAACTCCCTTCGTATAGAGCATGCCTGCTTCGGAGTGGCTGGCCCAGTTAAGGAAGGCAGGAGCGAAACTACAAACCTCCCATGGGTTGTGGATTCGAAGGTACTATCCGTCGAACTTGGTATTGAAACAGCCTGGCTCATTAACGACCTGGAAGCCACTGCATACGGTATTAAGGCGCTCGAGCCGAAGGATTTTACCATCCTTAACAACGGGGCATCCGATGCCAAGGGCAATGCTGCCGTAATTGCCGCAGGTACAGGGCTGGGCGAAGCAGGATTCTATTGGGATGGTGAAAATCATCACCCGTTTGCTTGCGAAGGTGGCCACGCCGACTTTGCGCCGCGTAACGAGCTAGAAATGGAACTCCTCCGACATCTTCTGGAACGTTACTCTCATGTGAGCTACGAAAGGGTGTTATCGGGTCCCGGCCTATTCAATATTTATAGCTTTCTCCGCGATAAAGGAAGCTTTGGCAAGGAACCCAGATGGCTAACAGAAAAGATATCAAGAGGTGATGATCCAAGCTCTGCTGTGTCGGAAGCTGCCCTTGAAGGAGCTTGTGAGCTTTGTGTAAAAGCCCTTGATACATTCGTCTCTATATATGGAGCAGAGGCAGGGAATCTAGCCCTCAAGACCCTTGCAACCGGAGGTGTCTACGTCGGAGGCGGAATAGCTCCGAAAATCATTAAGAAATTAACCGATGGCACCTTTATAAATGCATTCTTTGACAAGGGTCGTCTTGAGAATTTGATGAAGTCAATGCCCGTTTCCGTAATACTAAACGAGAAAACCCCATTGCTAGGATCGGCACGTTATGCGGCACTCCGGTCTGGAAGAAGTGATGTGCGGTGATCGAGATAGCCAATCAAACTAATCAATTGCATTCGGAAACACGAGCAAAAAATTCAAAGGATATTTTCTCTTTAATTTGCTACCATAAAATCTGATTGTAGATTACTTTGGTTCTGAAGCAATCATCTGCGTAACACCTAGAAGAAACGCATCCTGTCCCCTTGAAGCGAGTAAAGAAATTCCGATAGGCACGCCCTGAATATCGGCGAGCGGTAATGTCACCTGCGGTAGGCGTCCAATACCTGCTATCGAGGTTAAAGAAAGCGCCCGCGGATAATAACTACCCTCGGTTCTATCATTTCCCAGAGCTCCTTTTAGAGGTGCAATTGATGGAGCTGTCGGTATACAAAGCATATCATTAGGTCTAAGGAAGGCCCTCATACGTCGAAAAAACGACTCTCTTTGATGCATAGCTTCCCCTAGCTTGCTGCGGTCTAGATTCTTTACAAGCTCAAAATTCCTCTTCGTTTTTGGTCCAAACTCCGGTTTTATCTTCTCAACCCAAGACCCTAAACAGCTCCAAATCTCCGCCCATTGAATTATGCAGTAAGTTTCGTAGCAAGCTTCCAAATCCTTTCCCTCATTATCCCCATATATTTCCCTAAGGGATGTCTCTTTCACCTTCTTTCCAAACCTCTTCACTAACGACTCAGTAGGTACAGCAAGTGTCTCTCTGACATCCTTATCAGAGATAGCAAAAGCCTCTTTGATAAGGTGTACCGTACCTATCTTTATACCTTGAGGAATGTCACAGGCAAGCAATACCGAAGCCGCACGCGCGAGCACATCGGAAGAACGGGCCAAAATCCCCACAGTATCAAAGGTAGGTGCGAATGGATTGACTCCAGCTACTGAAATAAGACCGTGTGAAGGACGCATCCCCAAAATACCACAATTACTCGCAGGAACCCTAACCGATCCACCCGTATCAGTTCCAATGGCAAAGTCCACGAGACCGCATGCGACAGCGGAGGCAGACCCGCTGGATGATCCACCAGGAACCCGCTCAGGCGCCTTGGGGTTTAACGGGGTGCCATAAAAAAAGTTATCACCCTCTAAGCTAAAGGCCAGTTCATCCGTTACGGTCTTCCCAACACATATCCCACCAGCATATAGGAGTTGGTCAACACAAACAGCGTTTGCTACAGCCACCGGGTGTGTATCAAGCCAATGAGGATTGCCACATGAAGTTTTATAACCACCGATATCAATGATATCCTTCACCCCAAATCGCAAGCCATTTAACGGACCAGTGTTCTTCGGTTCTATATTGAAAACCTCAACAAATGCATTTGATTCTTTAGCGGTATATCTATTATTTGATGCAGTCATTTCCAACCTCTCCAGATTATATGATCCAAGGCAATGAGATCTTTATTATTCCCCCTTCCTCTAACTTTGACAACCTTAATTTACTTTTTTAACATGAATTTTATAAGATTCTTTACTTGTCAAGATCGAGTTGTAATCTATATAAAAATCCATTTAAAATAATGCATAAAAATCATTCTAAGGACTAAAGCATGACTGAAATGAGGATTATTCGTAGCTATGTGGACAGAAAGGGGTCTGAATCGATTGAATCCTATATATCTTCCGGAGGCTATACAGCACTTCCAAAAGCCTTAAGGATGAATCCTCTCGAAATAGTCGAGGAGGTAAAAAAATCTGGACTCCGCGGTCGCGGGGGTGCCGGGTTTCCTACAGGCATCAAATGGAGCTTTATTCAGAGGGACTCCAAAAAACCGATTTATCTCTGTTGCAACGCTGATGAGAGTGAGCCCGGTAGTTTCAAGGACAGAGAAATCATGGAAAGGGATCCACATCAGATGCTCGAAGGCATTATTATTGCATGCTATGCCATCAACTCCCATAAATGTTACATATACATAAGGGGTGAAATGCCGAAGGGGGCACGGATTCTCGAAACAGCAATTCGCGAAGCATACGAAAGAGGGTTTTTAGGCGATAACATTCTGGGTTCCGGGTTTAATCTCGATGTTGTCTTATTCAGAGGCGCCGGCGCATATATATGCGGGGAGGAAACAGGTCTTCTAGAATCAATCGAGGGTAAAAACGGGGAGCCTAGGCCTAAGCCACCCTTCCCTGCTCAGATTGGGCTTTTTGGATGCCCGACTATTGTAAACAACGTCGAGACCCTTGCCTGTGTGCCTCACATAATCAATAGAGGCGCCGACTGGTTTACAAGCATAGGTACTCCTAAAAATACTGGAACGAAAATATATGGTCTGAGTGGTAATATAAATAAACCTGGGCTTTATGAACTTCCTCTTGGAATCCCACTCCGTCAACTGATATACGAATACGGCGAGGGAATACCGAATGGAAGACAGTTAAAAGCCATATCCCCCGGCGGTTCATCCGCTCCTATCCTCACGTCAGGAGAAATCGATTTACCAATGGATTTTGATTCATTAGCAAAAGCAGGCTCAATGCTCGGCACTGCCGGGGTTACCGTGATTGATGATGCAACCTGCATGGTGAGAGTCGCACAGAACCTAGCGCACTTCTATAGGGATGAATCCTGCGGGCAATGCGTTCAGTGTAGAGAGGGTACATGGTGGCTTGAGAGGATGCTTACCAGAATCGAAGAAGGAAGGGGAAGGATGGAGTATATTGATACCCTTATCGATGCCTGCTTTCAGATGAAGGGCACGACTATTTGCGCTCTTGCGGATGGCTGTGCAATGCCGATTGAATCAATCGTAAAAAAATTCGGATATGAATTTGAAGAGCACATAAGGCTTGCAAGGTGTCCAATCGCTAACGAATACATGGGAACTTGGGACCAAGGTAATTAGGGCATTAGCTTTTTCACCTTCCGAGAATCTAAATAACGCCTTCGAATAAAGCACTTTCACATAGAGCTCCTTTTTATTCAACTCAATACAAGATTCTTTTATTAAAACATTGTTTACAGGGATCATTTTATAAACCACCTGTTCGGTTATTTTAAACTTTGAATCTTCCCTTTCAATTTGCACATCTAAAATTTTAAACCTACACCATACCCATCCGGCGTAGGAGGCATCAAAATAAAAGGCAATAAATTATGAAAGCCGAACTTACGAAGTTAGTGATCATTATTCTCGCAGTTCTCTCAATCTTTATCGAACTGAAACAAGCCTCCTTTACCTTCTCTTTAAAGGCAGAAGAACCTAAGTCATTCGACCATTCCCATTCAATATACGATTCTTTATTAAAAAAATATGTTAGAAACGGAAGAGTTGATTATAAAGGGCTTAAAACCTCTTCTGAAGATTTTGATATATATCTCAGGGAGCTAGGCTTGGTGAATGAGAGGGATTATACCAATTGGTCCAGAGAAGAAAAACTGGCTTTTTGGATAAACGCATATAATTCGTTCACGATAAAGGCTGTAATAGATAATTATCCGATAAAGGGAAGCGTATTTAGTTTTTATCCAAGAAATAGTATCCGTCAGATTGATGGAGTATGGGATAAAATTCAGTTTCGGGCTGTAAGCAGAAACGTTACCTTAGAAGAAATAGAGCATGAAATACTCAGAAAGCAATTTAATGAGCCACGGATTCACTTTGCAATAGCCTGCGCCTCCTTAGGATGCCCGGATTTGAGGAGCGAAGCCTATATGGCTGATAAAATCAATAAGCAACTAGACATCGCCACAATTGAATTTATAAACAATCCAGAAAAAGGAGTTGAAATTAATACTGTTAATAAAGTGGTAAAGATTTCAAAGATATTTAAGTGGTTTGGCGAGGATTTTACTCAGGGATTTGGAAACACAGAATTATTCAAAGATAGGAGTAAAGAAGAAAGATCAGTTCTCAATTTCGTGAGAAATCACGTTGAATCTCAAGAAGAAAGAGCATTCTTAGAAAGCAATCAGTTTAAGATTTCCTATCTCAATTACGATTGGAGTCTCAACGAATTAAATTTAAATTTTGGATAAGAAAAATTATAATTTGTAGGTAAGGAGTTATGCCAAGCCAGCACTACGGGAAATTAAATAAAGAGAATAGGACAGCCAAGTTAGCGGAGTCCGAAGAAAAGTATCGTATTATCCTTGAAATTAACAATGCAATTATTTCTAACCTCAATTTAAAAGAATTATTTCGTGCAATTGCTACGGTTGTTAATGAAAAACTTCCTTTCGATGTTTCATCTATAACTTTGTATGAACCCGTGCGGGATGTAATACAGCTTTACGCCTTTGAAGCTTTTTATTCTTCATATTTTACTCTTGGTTTAGAGGTACCGAGGGTGGGAAGCGACGTCGGATGGGTATTAGATAATAAGAAATCACTGATTGTTGGCGACTTATCTAGAGAAGGAGGATTCTCTACGGATAAGATGCTTTTAGAAGAGGGATTAAGGTCTTCCATTATTACCCCTCTTATAATTAGGGATAAAGCTATAGGGTCGTTTAATATAGGAAGTAAAATGCCTAATAAATTTCAAGAATCTGACGCCGAGTTTTTATCCTTAGTTGCGAAGCAAATTGCCCTTGCAATTGATAATGCGAGAGCGCATGAAGAGATTGAAAAACTTAAAAACAGACTCGATAAGGAAAATATTTATCTCCAAGACGAGATTAAAACCGAATACAATTTTGAAGAGATAATCGGTAAGAGCAACGCTTTAAAAAAGGTTCTAAGAGATGTCGAAAAGGTTGCTAAAGCTGGTTCTACAGTTCTAATTCGAGGGGAGACGGGGACTGGGAAAGAACTAATAGCACGTGCCCTCCATAATCTAAGTATGAGAAATGACCGCCCCTTAATTAAAGTTAACTGCCCTGCAATTCCCCCTGGGCTAATAGAAAGTGAGTTATTCGGGCATGAAAAGGGGGCATTTACAGGAGCACTCTCAAGAAAGATAGGAAAATTTGAACTCGCGGACGGAGGGACGATATTTCTTGATGAGATAGGAGACCTACCACTTGAGGCGCAGGCAAAGCTCCTAAGAGTTTTACAGGAGAGGGAGTTTGAACGGGTTGGTGGCAATAAAACGTATAAAGTTGATGTTCGTGTAATTGCCGCTACAAATAGAGACTTAGAGATGGCAGCAAAGGAAGGAAGGTTTCGCACTGATCTTTTTTACCGATTAAATGTCTTCCCGATATACCTACCGCCGCTTAGAGAAAGAAAACAAGATATTCAACTTCTTGCAAAATATTTCGCTCAGAAATATATAAGTAATATGGGTAAGGAGATAAAGTCAATTAACGAGAGTAACATTGACAGATTAAAGGAGTATTCTTGGCCTGGAAATATTAGAGAATTAGAAAACATAGTTGAGCGAGCTGTGATTCTCTCAACTGGTGATACACTTGAGATAAACGAAAACCTTATTGGA
>JAKEHC010000193.1 GCA_022615255.1 Candidatus Dadabacteria bacterium
ATATTTTTCGGTAACGGATTTTTATTCATTTCACCCATTTTCACTATAAGTTCCCGTGCTTAAATACCTCTCTCCAGTATCGCAGAATATTGTTACAACCTGTTTACTGTTACCGAGCCTCTCGGCAACCCTTATAGCAGCAAGTGCAGCAGCGCCTGCTGAAATCCCTACTAGAAGTCCCTCTTTTCGAGAGATTAGTCTCGTAAGCCTTTTGGCTTCTCTTCCAGTTATTGGCATTATCTCATCGTATATATTTCTATTAAGAACCTCAGGAATAAACCCTGCACCTATCCCTTGAATATCATGCATGTTCGCATTTCCGCCAGAAAGTACAGCAGATTCAGCAGGTTCAACTGCTACTATGTGAATATTTGGAAATTTCTTCCGAAGCACCTCGCCTACTCCGGTAATCGTCCCTCCAGTTCCAACGCCGGCTACAAAAGCGTGAATTTCTCCCTGAACCTGTTTTAAAATTTCGGGTCCTGTTGTTTGTCTATGGACCTCTGGATTAAAAGGGTTCCTAAATTGTTGAGGCATAAAAGCGTTATTGTCTTCCCGGACGATTTCCTCGGCTTTTTTAACGGCACCTTCCATCTTATTGTTAGCGGGAGTTAGAACAAGTTCAGCTCCATATGCTGCGAGAAGCAGTCTTCTCTCTAGACTCATATCCTCAGGCATTGTGAGAATTAATCTATATCCCTTTACAGCACAAATAAGTGCAAGCCCTATACCTGTATTTCCACTGGTTGGCTCTACAATTATGCTGGTACCGGGCATGATTTTTCCTTCTCTCTCAGCCGCCTCAATCATACTAAGGCATATTCTATCCTTAACGCTACCTGCAGGGTTTGAGGTTTCGAGTTTTGCCCATACCGTTGCTGCTCCTTGTGGGACGATATTGTTTAATTTTATTAAAGGTGTATTGCCAACTAGACTTAGGATATTATGTACAACTGTTTCACTCATCCCTGATCTCTAGTGTCACTACCATTTAGAGCTTATTATGTCTCCATTTATATCTAGATAGATAAAAAGATAATTTAATCATATGGGCTATGTATTTCAACTAACATTAATAAAACGCAGATAGAGCAATCTAACAACATGTTATAATTTATAAATATGAAATTTTCATGCTTTAAACCTTTCTAAGTGAGGTAAACGGCATTTCAACAGTAAATCACAAAGAGCGTAGAAATAATATTTTCTGCCTTTTAATATTATTCTTAGTTTTCATAGTTGACTTCAATAATAAACCCTTGGCCGATGAAATTGGGGTTAATGATGCCGAGAGTATTTATCTTCGCTATTATGAAGATCCCCAGAATCTAAATAGAGCAATCGAAAAACTTGATAAAACCTTAAAAACAGATCCCTATGATATTGATGCTCTGATACTCCTTTCTCGCGTCTGGCTGACTTATGGAGATGTTGTCGCCAAGAGCAAGGATGAAAAAATTAAAGCGTATGAAAAGGGTAGGGACATAGGTAAAAAAGGGATAGAGCTTTCTTCAAGAAATCCAGATGCGCATTTTTGGTATATGGCAAATATTGGGAGATGGGGCCAAACAAAAGGAGTCCTAAAATCCCTTTTTCTAGTCTCTAAGATTAAAGAAGAATTAGACCTTATTCTTAATTTAAACCCAGAGTATGTGCCAGCGCTTGATGCTTACGGCGTTCTTTACTATGAGCTTCCTAGGCTTTTTGGTGGTGATTTGGAACTTTCTGAAAAGTACCTAAGAAGAGCAATAGGACTTGACCCACACTTAAGTGTCCTTAGAGTTGACCTTGCAAGGGTTCTTATAAAAAAACATAGATATGAAGAAGCGATAAATGAGTTAAATAAGGTTTTAGGTGAAAAGGAACCAAAAGTGTATGCAGATTGGTACGTCAGGGATAGAAAAAATGCCGAGGAACTAATAAGCAAGATAAAAAGGGACAAATAAGACAATACTTTATAATGCTTTCGATTTTAGCTCGTGATTTCTAATTACTTCAAAATCAAAGGAATGACATTAATGAACGCCTCTTTATCTTTGTTCCAAATTGAATGAAGGGTTTTCTTTACTATTTCCCAAGATGCGTCGGGCTTCCTCACCTCGTTTTTAAGCTTGAGAAGAATACCTTTGAGTTCCTGGTCATTAATTCCACGGATGTAACTATCGAATATATCCGTATATTGACTCTTTTGCTCCATGCTTTTAATTATAACAGATTCTTTCTTCTAACATTAATTTTTATATCTTTATCTATGACCCCATTTCCACCAATGATTAATACGCTGTTTAAGTTAGACGGCATGAACTTGATATTATAAGTCTATAATTGTAAATTAATGTATTTAAAAATGAGATGAAGCGAGAAATAAACCTACATAAAAAAAGCAAAATTAGGTCATTGGTTCTTATTTTCACCACATTTATAATCATTGCCTCTTTATTTACCTACTCCACATACTGGTACTTTACACATGACCTTCCTGACCTTACTAAAATCACTGGGTATAGACCTCATCTTACAACTGTAATCTACTCATTTGATGGTCAGGTTATTGGAGAGTTTGGAACTGAGAGGCGAAGATTAATTCCTTATGAAGAAATACACCCCCATGTGAGAGATGCATTTATAGCTGTCGAGGATAAGCGTTTTTTTGAGCATAAAGGGGTAGACCTTAAGCGTATTATCGGTGCGCTTTTAAAAAACATTAAAGAAGGTGAGATAGTGCAAGGGGGTAGTACTATAACCCAGCAGGTTGTAAAGAACCTTGTTCTTTCCCCTGAAAGAAGCGTCTCAAGAAAGATAAAAGAAGCGATTCTAGCGTATAGAATGGAAAAGAATCTTTCAAAAGAAGAGATTCTATATATCTACTTTAATCACATTTACTTTGGAGATGGCACTTATGGAATTGAGGCTGCAAGCAGAACCTATTTTGGAAAATCTGCTACCGAAATAAACGTTGCTGAGGCTGCATTCCTCGCCACCCTTCCAAAAGCACCCGGATACTATTATCCACGTGAGCATTTCGATAGGGCAAAGAGAAGGCAGGAACTTATCCTAAATATAATGGAAGAAGAGGGATTCATAAATAAAGAAGAGATAAAACAAGCAAAAGAATACAAGATTAATTTAGTTGCAAGGAAAAATATAAATCTTGAGGTAGCTCCTTACTTTATAGAATTTGTTAGGCAATATATAAAGGACAAATACGGTTCAAGGGCTCTTGCCGAAGGAGGGTACACCGTATTTACCACACTAGATGTAGATCTAAGCCTTGCCGGGACATTGGCTCTAAAACGAGGAGTTTTAGAGCTGGAGTCGAGACAAGGAAATCCCTTTGTTATTAAGCACTTAAATAATCAAAAAGGAATAGATGCATACCGACGCTCGCAAAATATTGGCAGTTTAGAGAAAGATAAATCTTACCAAGGTGTGGTTCTTGATATTACAAAAGATATTTCCAATAATTTTACCGCTATAATTGCAATCGGAAAGCACACCGGAATTCTTAAGTTTAATGTAAGTTCCCCTCCAAAGAATGTAATACAAAACCCCGATAGTACCATCTCTAGCAAGCACTCGTTTAATAAACATGAAGAGGTTGGCTTGCTTCCATACGAGTTACTCATTGGCGATATAGTAAGGGTAAAAATCCTAAAGGAGGAAAAAGGTAATTATACAATGTCTCTTGATTTCATACCTGAATCTCAAGGGGCACTCTTAGCTATGGATGTAAGCTCAGGTGAAATTAAAGCGATGATAGGAGGATTCGATTTTGTAGATTCACAGTTTAATAGAGCGACTCAGGCACTTAGACAACCAGGCTCTTCTTTTAAACCCATAGTATATGCAGCGGCAATAGATAAAGGCTATACAGAAACGACTTTTGTTTATGATACACCGGTTGCGATTAAGGATTGGGCACCCCAGAACTATGATGGCAACTATTTAGGAGAGATTCCTATGAGAGTGGCTTTAGCAAAATCAAGAAACCTGGCAAGCGTAAGGATTCTAATGGATATAAACCCAAGCTATGCTGTACGTTACGCAAAAAAACTTGGATTTACCTCTCATCTAAGTCCCTACCTCTCACTCGCTTTAGGTGGATCAGATGTAAGACTTGCTGAGATAGTAAAGGCGTTCAACGTTTTTGCTTCTGGTGGAAGGCTCGTCGAACCTAAATTTATACTGCGTATATACGACAGAGATGGGAAGCTTATAGAAGAGGGAGCAACTTGGAAATACATCACAAAAGAAGAAGCTGAAAAAGAAGAAAGGGAACAAAAAAGGCTTGACATACTTAACCAAATTGCAAAGAAAATCGGCAGAAGCATTTTTACAAAGGAATCTGGATCTAAAAAAGATAGTCTTTCAGAAAATAACATTGACAAGTATGGGAAAAATGAATTTTTAACCCCAAAGGAGTATTTAAAGTTTTTGCAAGGTGGCGATTCTAAAAGATTGGCCTCCGCCAAAATCGGAGAACAAATTATAAGCCCTGAAACAGCTTATATAATGACTGACATGCTCCAAGCAGTCATAAAGGAAGGTACAGGCAGAAGTGCTATTGGACTTATCTCACTGGCTCCTGTTGCTGGTAAAACAGGAACATCAAATGATTTTACAGATGCTTGGTTTATTGGGTTTAGTCCGAAGATAATTGCCGGAGTCTGGGTAGGCAAGGATAATCACAAGCCAATTGGCGAAGGAGAGGTAGGTGGAAAAGCGGCTCTACCGATTTGGATAGATTTTATGGAAGACGCACTCAGTAAGTATTCAGGTGGTAATTTTAAGATTCCAGATAGATTACAATTTGTAAGTACGCCCTATGGGTTTATCCCTTATAAATTTGATTCAGTCCCCAGTCAAGTTGATTTAGGAGGTACGGGAAACAACACCTCTGAAGAAACTACATCAACATCCGGAAGCGAGATTGATTTTCTTATACGACACTAATCCAGATTAATAAAAGGTCTTATGGCCTCAATCTTCTTCTTTCCCATCCCTTTTATGCCATATAGATCATCTATACTTTTGAATCTGCCAACAGATTCTCTATAATTAACAATGCCTTCAGCCAGCTTAACTCCGACCCCCTGGAGCGCTGTTAAGTCGTCTTTACTAGCAGAATTTATTCCTATCTGTATACCTAGAGCTAAACTCTTTTTACCGCTTATTCTAGAAAGTGATATATTACCTTTATCATATATCATGACCTTATCACCGGATTGTATTCTTTTATATATTGATGAAGGGATAAGACGCTCAAGCTCTCCAGGATTCTCTATATGATAAATAACTGGATAATCTCCATATTTGGCAGTCTCTATATAAAACTTAGAGGAAGAAGGTTTATCAATTTCTATAAATAGATCGATAAGACTATAGTTTTTTAGCATATAAATAAGTAGACAGAAGATAGCCAAGCATAAAGCCGGTTGGTTATTAAATAGAAATAAGATCCTCTTTTTGATTCTGGTCATTGACAGTAGGTTATATCCCTTTCCTTAACTCGATTTCTAAACAAATATGGGTTATGACTTATTAAAAAATACCTTTTACCATACCACCATCCACTTGGATAGTTGTCCCCGTTATATAGCTTGCTCGCTCAGATACGAGAAATGCAACAAGATCTGCAAGCTCGTCCGCCTTTCCAAGCCTTCCTATAGGAATATCTTGCTCCCATGACCTTATTACCTCTTCAGCAGTTATGTTGCTTTTTTTAGCTCTCTCCTCGGCAAGTTGAATGATTCTATCCGTAAGAATTCGACCTGGGCAGACATTATTTATAAGAATATTATCCTTAGCGAATTCATTTGAGATGCTCTTAGCAAACCCAATTACTCCTGCCCTTGCAGTGTTTGAGAGTATTAAGCCATCTATAGGTTGTTTTACAGCAACAGAGGTAATATTAACAATCCTTCCCCATTTTTGGCTTTGCATGAATGGGATAATCTCCCTAGTCAGGTTAATCGTGCTTAATAAATTAAGTTCTAAAACCTTCTGCCAATCTTGCAAGGAGAAATGGAGAAAATCCCCGAGAGGAGGGCCGCCGGAATTATTTATAAGAATATGCACTGTTCCGTATTTATTAACTGTTTTCGAGACTGCTTCATCTATATCTTCTGGTTTAGAAACATCGGTTACTATTGATAAGACCTCTACACCCGTTTTTAAGTCAATTTCCTTCGCTGTATTCTCGAGGTTGGCTTTGCCCCTTGCAAGGATTGTTAGCCTAACACCTTCCTCCGCCAGTCGTAGGGCGATTGCCTTTCCGAGCCCCTTACTTGATGCTGCTACTATTGCAACCTTGTTTTTTATGCCTAGGTTCATAACCTTTAAAACTTATAATCTTTGATTGTAAACAATATAAACTTAATAAATAAAGAGAACAAGATTTCTTTTGAACACTAGTTATAGAATATTGTGTACCAAATTCATATGAAATCAGTTTCATATATAAGCATTTTTGATGAAATTATAATTTAAAATATGAGGTAAAGATATGATACCTAAGCGCAAAATTACCCTTGAGGAATGGGTGGTTACTCTTGATGCCTTAGACAAAGGAAAAAAGACGATCCTATTTAGAAAAGGTAGAATACAAGAAGAGGGTAGGGAATTTAGGAACGATCATTACACTCTTCTTAATAACCGAAATAGAAGCAACGAAGTAGCAATTAATAACTAGGCTACGATTTCGCAGGTATTTGAGGTAACACAAATAGAACAAATCGAGGTCTTATCACCATATTATATTTGGACCACTGATTATCTGCGTAAAAGACTCAACTGGCGCCCAAGGAAACCGTTTTATATGATGATTCTAAAAATATATAGACTTTCTCAGCCAAAGGTCATTGAGACAATACCAGAATACAGTTGTTGCAAATCGTGGGTAAATTTAGATGAAGAATTATTTTTGGAAGAGGCAAAGCCGTTGTTGAACGACAACAACTTCAATCAAATTGTAGAAAAGATAAAAGGACTCTTAAACAAAATTAGTAAAAGTTAAAGTCAAACCTTAACATCGCTTTTCTCCATATTAGGTAAGCCGGATTTTCTAGGCTTCTTAGGTTTGGGCTCTTCATCCTTTTTATTGGTGCCGTTGGTATTATCCGAAAGAGCTGGGTTTTCTTTAGCTACATGGGGTGGTATTCCTGAATTCTTTGCATAATCAGTTGCGTACCATCCTGTTCCCGTTAGTTGGAAGGAGGATAAAGAAATTATACGATGCACTTTTCCTCTGCAATATTTGCACTTTTTTATGGGTGGGTCACTAAAGCCCTGTAGCTCTTCGATTATCCTGTTGCATTTCTCACATTCATATTCATAAATAGGCATTGTTAAAACTCCCTAGTTTTTTCAATTATCCTAATATAATAACACAGATCTTAATATTCAAGGCATTAGTTTACTGCAGTGTTGTCAGTTTAGAACTGATATAACTAAACGGTTAAGCATAAGATCAGACATATATGTTTCCTTTTTGAGTTCACACGGTTCATTTGTTTATGGAGGGTTATATATTACTAAAGATATGTGACTAAACCTAGCTCCCTAAGTTAACATAATATATCTTATCAGACATTAATAGTCTATATTACAAAACATTATATTAAATATGATGGATAAACGTCAGAGTTCTTATTTAATGATTTTAGTTTACTTAGCGGTGAACTTATTACTTTTTGAGTACTTGTTTTCTTTATCATTATGTTTCACACTTTTCCATACTTGTCATACACTTTATTACTGAAATTTATGTTTAGTTTAAAGACCTTGAGTTGTAATGGATTAATTAAAATTCAATATATACGGTTATCGTAATATTGACACTCAATAATGAATAAGTACTTGTACAATAGTAGAGCTCGAGTTAAATTATATACCGTTATAACAATGTTAGGACTCTTATGTCTTGTAATATCAGCCTGCAATAATTCGGATAATACCCGACCGAATATTCAAGTAAAGTGGGGAGAATGTCCTGACTTTATTGATCCTGATGAGAAAGGAGCTGAATGCACTACCATTGATATGCCCCTTAATCATCTGGAAGGCATTAATCAAAAAATCCCAATTTTTGTGTATCGTGTTCTTGGAAAAGCCCCTAAGAAAAAGGGGCAGATATGGTTTCTTCAGGGAGGTCCGGGCGATACCAACGCAGTATTTGCACAACTCTTTTTTCTTATTACCGACAGATTTCCTGAATGGGATTTTTATTCACCTGAGCATAGGGGAGTAGGACTCTCAGCCAATTTAAATTGTAACGACCAGCCGCTCCAAGATCCTGATTACCTCCAGTGGTGCATAGATTTTCTAGAGGATACCTGGGGTGATAATTTAAAGGACTTTTCAACAACTAATGCAGCATTTGATGTAATAAATCTAATAGATATCTTAAGGGAAAAAGATAAACAAGTATTCATTTACGGCGGTTCTTACGGAACATACTGGATACAAAGGATGCTTCAAATAGATCCCAATATAGCAAATGGAGTTATTTTAGACTCGATTTGCCCGGCATCGGATTGCTTTCTTGATAATTTCGATGCAAATCAAAACTTTATGGGAATGCAGATAATGGAAATCTGCAATGAAGACGTTGTATGCAGTGAAAAACTGAGAACGATTGACGCCGATGCTTGGCAGGCGGTTGGAAAGGTTTTTCAAAAAGTGGATGAGGGTATTATTTGTGCCGGTTGTAATAGCGATGAATGTATGAACATAAAGGAAACATTTGATAGAGAAACACTCAGAAACATTCTGGCAGTGATGGCAGGAGATTGGTGTTTTAGACCTATAATACCACCTCTAATCTATCGTTTAAACCGCTGTAATGGAAGCGATCAGATAGCATTAAACAACTTTCTTCAATCTCTTTCCGGCGGGAACGATGAAAATAATGGAGATAGTGGCCCAGAGCTCGATTCACAAGCGCTTAGTGATCACATAAGCCTTTCCGAGTTATTCATGGGAATAAGCTTAGAGAAAGCCGAAGCCGTAGCAAACAGTGCATTCTTTTCTGACGATACTTCACTAGGTCTAGCTGAGATTAATAATACTGGAGAATGGCCTGTATATGGTAAAGACGATTTTATCGGTGGAGTACCCGATACCGACATACCTGTGCTTATGCTTAATAGCACAATAGACGGCGCTACGCCGTTGAGCGTTGCTGAGCAGGCTAAGAGTTTTTTTAATAAAGATCATCAATCATTTATTCCCGTTCCGTTTGCTTCTCATGGCGTGATATTTACTTCTTATACAACAGATATTGTGAAAACGGGAGTGGCATGTGTAGTACCAACTCCGCCTAATTGGACAACATGTGGATTGGAAATGATGTTTGATTTTATAGAGGGACCAACCGAAGAGCTAAACACATCATGCTTAAATAATATTTACAAGCTTGAGTTTAGTGGCACATCTGAAATAACCCGTATTTTGAGTCAGATTAATTTCGGGACTGATGATATGTGGGAATAAAGGCTTGTAACAAGTATTGAAAACTAATATAATTCCAATATGAGAAATTTTCGAGTATGTTTTATAACAACAATAATTTTACTTTTTTCTATAGTTCTTATATCGTGCAAAGATAAATCTGACCAAAACGTTACAGTCTCAATGAAAAAAGACTCTGAGACTGAACAAACTTATACTGACCCATTTGTTTACTGTGAAGCTGTGGGCAATGTTGACTCTCCTGATTCCAGATATGTTGGACGACAGGTGCCAGAGGTAATTGCCCGCGGTTTACAGAAGGCTTTTGAAGCGCCTGCAGACGCACCTCTCGAGACATTCATAAGAGGAACTTACTGGCGCTGTATGGACGGGAAAGTATATGCTTGTAATGTTGGAGCAAACCTGCCATGCGATCAGAAAGCGGATACAAGCCGCGAGCCAAATCAAGGAATGACAGATTATTGTGAATCCAACCCAGATTCCGAATTTATCCCCGCATATGCCTCAGGTCGAGCTACGGTTTATGAATGGAGATGCAAGGGTAAAGAACCCGAAATTGTTAAAGAAATTTCTAAGCCTGACGCAGGGGGCTATATATCCAATATCTGGTATGAGATAACTCCTAACTGAAGATCTACTGCGGAAGTTTTATGCCAGTTTCATTGCAATATGATGGAGGCTTGTGACCCTGGATATGACGGTAATAAGTGTCTGCAAATTCTTGAGATGATAAAAGTGTATCCAACACCCCACTATGTAGGTCTACTATTCCATCATCGTCTGTTGCGCTGTTTTTGGTAATTCCTATCGCTAATTCTAAACAGGGGAGCCACATAAAAAATGAGTTATAACCAAGAGTCTCACCATTTTTATACCATATAGGCCCAATATTTTCTCTATAAGTATAATCCATGCCTAAGCCATAGCCATCCTTTTCTTTAATATCAGTTACTGGTTTTCCAGTTTCTGCCGAGACAAGACTTGTAATCTCTTCAAATTGTTTTTGTGGAATTACTTTGCCACTAAACAAACCAACTACAAAGCGGGTAAGGTCAAAAGAATTTGAAACAAGTGCGCCAGCGGCATCAGCCCATGAGGGATTATAATCTGTTATATCGGTATTGTCTGGGAAAATCCCTGTTAGGTTGTAGCCATGAACCACTCTTTGCATTATATCTTCGGGATATGGCATAGGAAGATAGTATGTATTTATCAATTTATTTTTATCCCAGCTTAATATCTGTTCCTTAATGACCTCATTGAAAGATTTACCGGTAACCCTCTCTACAATCATTCCAGCTAGTACGTAATTTGTATTAGAATAATTCCAACCTTTTCCAGGTTTGAAGATTGTATTTGGCTTTTTATTATAGGCTAAACTCGCAAGTGATTTTGGTGTCCATTGTTTATACGGACCTTTTTTTACAGCATTCCAAAAAGTCTTAACATCCTCATCGCTATAGCTTTTAATACCACTGGTCATATTTAATAATTGCTTGATGGTCACCCTACCCCACTTTGAATACTCAGGTAAATACTTTTCTATAGGGTCATCAATATCAAGTAGACCTAATGCTTCGAGCCGCAATACAAGCGCCGAGGTGAACGTTTTGGTGATACTACCGATTTGAAACAGGTTTTGAATGGTAACATTTGTAGCTTCATTCCTATTATCAGGATTCAAGATTGTTTCACCACTTGTATAATTCCTTAGCGTAGATTCTCCAGGAATACTTATGCTGACTGATACCCCTGGAATACTATAATTAATACGGACCTGGTCAATCTTTTCTTGTAATTTGGCATTCAACCAATGCCCTTCTGCAACATAGGCTATAGAATTCAGTCGCCACAAAAGTAAAACAGGGATTAACCAAATAGTGGTTTTTTTTAACTTAATAATGAAAGATAGTTTGCTCATAATCCATTTATACTACAGAAAACACTGCCTTACAATATAACTTCTATATAATAAAACATTCGCACTACTTCTGGTATACTCTGGCATTAATGAAGCTAAAAGAGAAAACAGCACTGATTACAGGTGCAGGCAGTGGAATTGGAAAAACAATAGCCAAAGCTTATGTAAAAGAAGGCGCTTCTGTAATAATATGCGGACGGAATGAAGATAGCTTAATAAAAGCTTGTAAAGAGATCTCGCCGTATGGCGAGATAGAATATTTAAAGATAAATATCGTAAAAAGAAACGAGGTGAAAAAACTTGCTAATCGAGTGAAGGAAAAATGGAATAGACTAGATATTTTGGTAAATAACGCAAGTATCCTGGGTGTTCGCAGTTCTATTATAGATTACCCTGAGGATACTTGGGATGAAGTTATCAATGTAAATCTTAATGGCCAATTCTTTGTAATAAAGGCGGTTCTCCCCTTTATTCTCAAATCAAATAATGGTTCGATCATCAATGTTTCATCAAGCGTAGGCAGAAAGGGCAAAGCACTCTGGGGAGCTTATGCAGCATCTAAGTTTGGTTTAGAAGGTTTAACTCAAGTTTTAGCAGATGAACTAAGCTCCTCTGACTTAAGGATAAACTCTATAAACCCAGGTGGTACAAGAACGGAAATGAGGGCAAAAGCCTATCCAAACGAAGATCCTATGACATTACCTACTCCAGATGAGATTATGCCGATATTTTTGCATCTTGCTTCGGACGAATCAAAAGGCGTAACAGGAAAGATGTTTGATGCCAGAGACTGGATTGGTAAATAGTAGAGAATATAATAACTTAAAGTGGTTTCTTAGATTATATTATTCAAGACATTAAATTAGTTATAGTATAATATTAACTATCATATATAATAATATGTAATTCTTTTGGTCCATGGACACCGAGAGTAATAGAAAGTTCAATATCACCTGTTCTACTTGGACCAGTGATAAATGTTATACAACTAGTAAGGTTTTTAAGTGAGCCCGATTCACCAACAGTATTTGCCAATAAAAAAAACAAATCTTTTGAGTTCTCTATAATTTCATCGGACTTGACGATTGCAATATGAACAGGAGGTATTAGAGAAATCGATCGCGGTTGCCTTTCGTTAGTTATTAAAACTATAGTCCCTGTCTCCGCTATACAGAAATCACCTTCAGTAATCCCTATATCTGCCTCTGCCATTTGCTCTTTACTATACGGAGATACGAATCCTAATCCTTTAATTTCGAGAAATTCACGAAGATTTATTTGCTTTAAAAAGCCCGATTCCCAAATCGCTAGAGATTTTGCGTCGTGTTCTTCAACCAATCTAGTTACATAATGCTTTATTTCATCCTCACTCTTTACTATAAAAACATTCCCATTTACTTTTGTTACCTCATTCATAAACATATCTAGTAGAAACGATTTTTTTTCAATCATATTTCTACGAATAATCTCTAGCTTTTGTTGAGTTTCCTTATAGCTTGATGAAGCTTTAGATATATATTCGTTCCCTCCTCGAACAATTGCTAGGCGATGGAGTCCTATTCTTATCCGTTTTAATATATCTTCCCTAGAATTGCTAATCATTATTAAACACCCATTCTAATAGGCTCTAAAATTCTAAATCCTTTATCTCCTTCCACTGTTTTCTAAAAGGTATTTTTGAGATTGCAGGGAAATCGCGCTTTTTCGTCCAGCGTGAAAATGGAAACGGTAGTGATACGAGTCTTCCATGTCGGATCCAAGGTTTCTGTAAAATGTATGACAATCGTAAAGCCAAATTGTAGAAGCTTGTATTCTCCATAGTAAATCTCCAGAGCTTTACAGCAATACGCAGAAGAAACCTTGCCCCTACCCTTTTATCGTTTATAACCCTTGCTCTGAGTTCCAATAATACCCTTGGTATATTGATTTTTACAGGACAAACATCCTTACAAGCTCCGCATAGTGAGGAGGCAAATGGAAGATCACTAGCTTTATCAATCCCGAGGAGCTGAGGGGTAATTATAGCGCCAATTGGACCTTGGTATACCCAACCATAGGAATGCCCGCCCACCTTTTTATATACCGGACATATATACAGGCAGGCGCCGCATCTAATACAGTATAATGATTCTCTTGTTTCTTCGTTAGATAAAATCTTAGACCTGCCATTATCCATGATAACCAGGTGAAATTCTTCAGGACCATCAAGGTCACTATTTCTTTTTGGACCCGTTATGAGGGAAACATAAGTAGACATCTTCTGACCAGTGGCGCTACGGATAAGGATATTTAGAAAAATGGGTAAATCTTCAAACCGTGGGATTACTTTTTCTATTCCCATTAGAGCTACATGAATTCTGGGAACGGTAGTTGTAAGCCGTGCATTACCTTCGTTTTCAACAATAACGATTGTTCCAGTCTCCGCCACAGAAAAATTAACCCCTGAAACTCCCATGTCGGCATTAAGAAACTCATTCCTTAATTTTTCTCTTGCTATTTTTGTTAAATCTTCAGGCTCATTAAAGTAAGGGGTATTTAATTTCTCTACAAACAGTTTAGAAATATCATCCTTTGTTTTATGGATTGCTGGAGCAATAATGTGAGATGGGCGCTCATTTGCGAGTTGAATTATATACTCACCAAGGTCTGTTTCTACAACTTTTATTCCTGCTCCTTCAAAAGAATGGTTAAGCTCTATCTCCTCAGTAGCCATAGACTTACTTTTTACTACCGATTTCACTTTGTGTTTTTGTGCTATATCCAAGATTATTTCACATGCTTCATTAGCGTCACTTGCCCAATGGACGTTTCCACCAGCGTTTATTACGTTAGCCTCAAGCATTTCTAAGTACCCATCAAGATGGTCTATAGTCCATTCTTTTATTCTTCTTGCACTTACTCTTAGTTGTTCCCAGTCTTGAAATTCTCTAACAGCCCTCCAACGAACATTTCTAAACTGGTCAATTGCTTTATTGAGTGCTCTTTGAAGTTTTATGTTTTTGAGAGCAATTGCAGAGTCTTTTTCAAAGCTTAATTTAATGTTTTCCATCGAACTCTCAGTTTCTCCAAAGAATCAAATTCTGTCATCTATTTGAAAGAAGCTCAGCAATATGCATGGTTTTAACTGGTATATTCATTCGATTAAGAGCACCACCGATGTGCATAAGGCACCCCATATCTGTAGAAAGAATAGTATCCGCACCACTCTCAATAATGCTTTCTATTTTTTCATCCAATATAGAAACAGACACGTCGGGGAATTTTATCGAGAATGTTCCTCCAAACCCACAGCATGTCTCAGGTGATTTCATCTCCATAAAATCAATACCCTTAACCGATTTTATCAACTTCCTTGGCTCGTCTTGAATCCTGAGTTCTCGGAGGGCATGACACGAATCATGGTATGTTACCCTTCCTTTATAAGTTGCACCCACATCATCTACTTTTAATACGTTTACTAAAAACTCAGAAAACTCATAGGTTCTGGTGGATAATAATTCAACCATATTCGACGTCTTTTGATCATCGTGGAAGAGTTCTTTATAAAAAACTCTCACCATAGATGTACACGAGCCTGATGGGGAAACGATAAATTCATCCCGATCAAAAATAGAAAGGAATCTTTTTGCAAGTAATTTTGCATCTTGACGAAACCCGGTGTTGAAAGCTGGCTGCCCACAACAAGTTTGTTTTTCCGGGAAGCCTACTTCAACACCAAGTCTTTTTAGTACTTTAACCATGCTTACACCAACCTGCGGAAATAAAGCATCTACTAAGCATGTAATAAAAAGTGATACTTTGATTTTCTTGTCTGCTTCCTTTATGAGATACAAAGTTGTTTTCCTTTCTTAATTTGATTATTGTGATTAATGTGTGGCTGAAGTCAATATGTTTGTTTATTTTGGGGGTTGAATTTAGCAATAGCGGAATAAACTTTCAGTACAAATGAGTTAATTACCGCAAAGCTTAAGAGTGTTATCCTATAGATTTGTTTCATTAATTTCCACTCATGTTAAAATAGCTTTACTTGAGGCTTAACTATGAGGTTTCATGAGTTACCCATTCCACCTCACTTTGATCCTGATAAGTTGGGGAAGGTTTGGAAAGTAGACTACGAACAAATCGCAAGGGTTGCCCCTATGTGGAGCGTTGAACATTATATTCAGCCAGCCGCTAAAGATAGATTTAAAATATGTTTAGTAGCCGTAGATATTCAAAATACATTTTGTATCCCTGGGTTTGAACTATATGTTGGCGGGCGCTCTGGTAGAGGAGCCATAGACGACAACAAGCGGCTTTGCGAGTTCATATACCATAATCTCCATGTGATTACTCAAATCGTACCAACAATGGATACACATCAGGCAATGCAGATTTTTCATAGCATATTTCTGGTAAACGATAAAGGCGAGCACCCAACACCTTTTACTTTAATTACTGAAGAAGACATTATAGAAGGACGATGGCGATTTAATACTGCACTCAGCCAGAGCCTACATTACAGTGAAAACTACGTTCAGAGGCATTTACAACACTACACAGGTAGGCTTAAAAAAAGTGGCAAGTACAATCTCACAATATGGCCATATCATGCAATGCTTGGAGGGATTGGTCATGCCCTTGTATCAGCCGTAGAAGAGGCTATTTTCTTCCACACCATTTCTAGATTCAGTCAGCCAGATTTTCATGTTAAAGGCAATCATCCTTTGACAGAACATTACTCTGTGCTAGGCCCTGAGATAACTACAGACCCCGATGGCAAGTCACTTTCAAAAAAAAGCGATTCACTTTTTAATAAATTAAAGGAATGTGATGCTGTTATCATTGCAGGCCAGGCAAAGAGCCACTGCGTAGCTTGGACAATTGCTGACCTGTTAGAGGATTTAATAACTCACCCTAGTGACAAGGACCTGGTTGAAAAGGTCTACCTTCTAGAGGATTGCACCTCCTCAGTTGTGGTGCCAGGGGTAGTTGACTATACCGCTAAAGCCGACTCCGCATTTAAAAGGTTTGAGGATGCAGGAATGCACGTCGTACGATCTACAGATTCAATTGAAACCTGGCCAGGTATAAAACAACTCGCAACAGGCTGAGCATAGTTTTGATGCTTAAAAGATAAATCATTATAAAAATCCGAATAGCTATAAAATTATTAACTTATAGCAGTTAATAACATCTAATAATTTAAATCTTATCTAAGATAATCTACAATTAAGTAATAATAGCCACCAAAACATGAAGACACAAAGAAATAAAATTTTAGTTTTTGTATTCATTAGTGACTTTGTGTCTTTCTGAATCTAAGCTATATTAAACAAACTAAGGAGGAAAACAATCATGAACTTACAAGATTTAGTTGAAGACTTAAACTCTATGATCCTTAAAGGACAGATAATGGAAGCAATTGAAAAATATTATCATGAAGACGTGATTATGCAGGAAAATGAACAAACACCAACTGTTGGAAAAGCAGCAAATAGAGAGCGTGAGAAAGATTGGCTTTTAAATGTAATTGAGTTTAGAGGCGCTGAAGTTAAAGCCGTAGCAGTAGGAGATAATGTTACAATGGTAGAGTGGTTTTTTGATTATACCCATAAAGAGTGGGGAAAGAAAACCTATCATCAAGTCGCAGTACAGCGTTGGAATGATGGTAAGATCATTCATGAACGGTTTTACTACGGCAGCTAATTTAGACATAAAATATAAGAAACTTACTGTAAAGCGTTAATTTTATTGCCGTAAACAAACTATACTACCAATCTCCACCAAGGACATAAGGAAGATATGTCTTTTGATTGAGACTAAACAATCAAACATAACTTTCTTAATAGATATTAAATTTATAACCACCGATTAGTTTTGTAAGCCTTCCTCATTTTTCTACTAGAAAAAAATTATGAATTAGATCACTCCACAAATAATCTAACGTATATGTAAAACTCCAAAGATCATTAATAATAGCGCATAAACCCTGAATGGTTTATAATAATTAAAGCAGTAAATGTCTAATGGAGCACCCACTATGATTGATAAGCAAAGAATGAGTGAGTACGTAATGGATTTGATTAGGATAGATAGTCTATCTTATAAGGAAAAAGAGGTAGGTCTTAAACTCAGGAAAGATATGGAAGAGCTCGGAGGAGAATGTTTTTTTGATGATGCAGGCAAAATTGTTAAAGGAAATATTGGTAATCTTCTTGTAAAGATTAGTGGTAATAAGAAAGATGCCAGACCAATTTTACTTTCCGCGCATATGGACACGGTAGTACCCGGCGAAGGTATAAAACCACAAATCGAAGATGGAATAATCAAAAGCGATGGCACTACTATTCTCGGAAGTGATGATAAGAGTGGGTTAGCTATCATCACAGAGGTAGTTAGAACTATTAAAGAAAAAAACATCCAATATGGTGATATAGAGATTGCCTTCACTATTTGCGAAGAAGTCGGTCTTCTCGGAGCTAGGCATATTGACATATCAAACTTCAAATCAAAATATGGAATTGTATTTGATAGTGGCTCACCAACTGGTTTCTCTGCGTCGATTATAACTAAGTGCCCATCTGCTGAGAAACTTGAATTTAAAGTGCACGGACTAGAAGCACATGCAGGTGTTTGCCCTGAAAGAGGGATGAACGCAATTAAAATAGCAAGCGAGGCTATTGCAAATATGAAGCTGGGAAGAATTGATGCCGAGACAACTGCAAACATTGGTATAATTGAAGGTGGATTCGCTATTAACATAGTGCCTAATTTTGTTCACATTAAAGGAGAAGCAAGAAGCCATAGTGAAGATAAGCTCCGCGCACAAATAGAACACATGAGAAAATGTTTCCATGATGCTGTATCACGTTATGAAATTACTTTAGAAGGAAAAACCTACATTGCCACGGTTGAAGAAACTATAGAAAGAAGTTACGATAAAATGAATATCTCAAATGAATCAAAAGTTGTAAAACTTATAAACCAAGCCGCCAATAATCTTGGGCTTAGTATAAATACTCTTGCTAGTGGAGGCGGATGTGATGCAAATTACTTTAATAAAAAGGGGGTTGAATGCGTAAATCTAGGAACCGGCATGAAAGAAATCCATACTGTAAACGAATATCTAGTATTAGAAGAATTTTATCAAGCCGCTGATATACTTCTCGAGACAATCAAATTAAACGCCATATTAGATCTATCTTTACACTGATTATATTATTCTAAGCATAGTAATAAATCTCATTATGGAATGCTAGATGCTTTAATTCTTAAAGTGAATAAAACGTGCAGATGATTCTTAATTAATATTTAGACACTAGGTTACAAAATGTATAGAAAAAAAAGAGCGTTAATTATTGTCGATCACGGGAGTACATTTAAAGAAGCCAATGATATGCTTATCAAAGTAGCCAATTTGATAAGACAAAGTGGTAAATTCGAGATTGATATAGTTAAATACGCACATATGGAACTTGCCAAGCCGACAATCTCAGAGGCTTTTGATGCCTGTGTTTATGAAGGAGCGGAAGAGATTATCGTTCATCCATATTTCCTTTCTCCGGGGAGGCATTCTAAAGAGGACATTCCTAATATGGTAAAGGAGGCTTCAAGAAAACACCCTAATATTTCTTACAATATAACTGAACCCCTTGGAATACACCCCAAGGTCATAGATGTAGTTTTTGATAGAGTGATTAAAGCAAATAGCACAAAGTAGAAATTTATCTAATCCTCATGCCTTCTTTAGCCATCCTACAAAAACATCACTTCCTTCAACCCTCACCTCATAAGCAGAGACAGTATGGCCGCCTGGGTGGTCAGGAAGCCCGGTTCTCACATCAAATGTCCAACCGTGCCATGGACATGATACTACATAGTTAGTTAATTTCCCTTCTCCAAGAGGACCCCCCATATGCGGGCAAATATAGTTTATCGCATAGAACTCACCGTTTACGTTGAAAAGGGCGATCGGTTTTTCAAATGGGCCCATAACTAATTTCCCGTTACCTGAAGGGAGCTCGCTAACCTTTGCAACCCATACAAAACCAGTTTTAGCCAACCTTGTAAATTCCTTTATAATTTATGCTTTTAAACTTTAAATATTTAACTAAAGTATTACATGCCTAAGATTTACAAATGGGGCAATTCCATTCTGCATTACTCTTCTCAGGATGTTTTTCATTGCAAGGGGGGTTGTATTTATGATAATTGGTGCATTCAAGATCGTGAGCCTCTTTCGGTCCTACCGTGTTTTGATAAGAGAATTTATTAGCGTTCTTTGCCCTTATACATTCACTTGTTTCATTAGTTGGGAGATGCCTTTGAATCTCAGTATTCAAATCAGTATCCGATCTTCCGGAGTAAACTGGTTCGTTCTTATCCGTAAACAACACATAAGCACCAGGCTTTGTAAGAACGTGCTTTCTAATTGGAGGTGACGTTAATGGATAAGGTCCAAACATTTAAAACCCTCATGAAAATTTTTATTCTTAATTATAGCACCCTATGTAATATTGTAAAGAAAACATCACTATTACAGGGTATTCTACTATACTTAAGAAACTGCTTGACCCAAACAAATGTAGAATGTAGTTATTATAAATTACAGGGTGATGAAAACCTATAACGTAATAATATTTGATCTGTTTGACACTGTTGTTAACTTCAACCGTTCTAGACTGCCTGCGAAAGAAATTAACGGCTATGAAGTCAAATCAACAAGCGTTTTAGTTTATGAGGTATTTAAGAGATTCTATGATCATGTTAGTTTTAATGATTTCTACACAGCCTTTCTTAAAAGCTATGAAGAGCTTGAAGAGCTAAAAAGAAAAGAAAATATAGAGATTCATAACAAGGAAAGATTCAAGCTAATGCTAACCAAACTGAATATTAAACCAAAACCAGGCTCAAATAGACTACTTGAAGAAATGGTTTTATGTCACATGCAAAGTATAGCGGACGCCATGGAATTTCCCAAAGAAAATAGAGACACGCTTAATTTACTTAGAAATAAATACAGATTGGCTTTAATCTCAAATTTCGACCATGCCCCCACCGCCTACAGTATTCTAGACAGATTCAATATAAAAGGCTTTTTTGAACGAATTCTCATCTCAATTGAGATAGGATGGAGAAAACCGAAGGCATATATATTTCTAAAGGCTTTCAACCTTCTTAAAACCAAACCTGATGAAGCAATATTCGTTGGAGACAATCTCGAAGCCGACGTGGTTGGTTCGAAAAGTGTCGGGATGAAAGTCATTTGGATAAACAAAAATAATGAGGAAATTAGTAAAGGAATCCCTAATCCCGATTACGAAGTTACTAAACTTATTGATATAGGAAAAATAATTTAAACGCTGGGCACAAATTAGAAATTTATTTGCCATGCACCAAAATTGCCTAAATTTATGTAAAAAAACTATTTTTAGGTATACTTATATTAACTCATTATAGCAGATTAACACTTATTATTAGTAATTCATTAATTTGAATCGCCCATTATAATATCAACCACTTAACTTGACCCATGATAAAAGATCCCCAAAATGAAAACATTGATTTATCTTCACTTAGGATTGAACGGGATAGTCCTCCATCCCGTAAGCGCTTTTTCCGACTCTCGACCTGGGGTATAATTGTTCTTGTATTACTGCTATTAATTACTATCTTTGCCTCAGGCCGTTTTTCTATTTTAAGCCCGGAGATTTCAACGGCTAAGGCGATTATCTTGACCCCATCTCAGGCAGCAACAGTCCTCACCGCCTCTGGTTACGTTGTAGCCCGAAGCAAAGCGGAAATTTCCCCTAAGTCCGTCGGTCGTATTGACTGGATTAACCTCGAGGAAGGACAGAAGGTTAAAAAAGGAGAACTTGTAGCCCGGCTTGAAAACCAGGAGCTTCAGGCGGAAAAGACCAAGGCTCTCGCTAATCTAGAGAATGCTAAAAAGGAATTGGCTAGGCAGAAGTCGCTTTTTGCTAAAGGGATTACTACCGAGCAGGCCCTTGACAATGCTGAGAAAGATCTAGAAGTTTTTCAGGCTCAACTAAAAAATATTGAAGAGCTAATCCGTAATACCGAAATATATGCCCCGATTGATGGGGTTGTAACAGTAAAGAAAGCCTTTCTAGGAGAGACTGTAACCCCACAAGGCTTTGGAGGAGCAGGTTCCGCCGGTGCAACGTTTGCGGTTATCGTTGATCTCAGCTCTCTTGAAGCGGAAGTGGACATAAATGAACAAAACTTAGGGAAGCTGGAGCAAGGCATGCCGGCCGATATAATCCTAGATGCCTATCCAGATCATCCATATAAAGCGAGGCTCCGTCAGATTGTCCCTACTGCAGACCGTCAAAAAGGATCAGTCAAAGTAAAAGTAGAGTTTCTGGAGAGAGATAAAAGCGTCTTGCCCGAAATGTCGTGTCGGGTTAATTTCCAGAATCCGGATAGCCTTAAAGATACAGATGGAAGACAAAAGGTAATGATCCCCATTTCCTCGGTTGTTGAAAACGATGGAAAGAAAGGTGTTTTTCTTATTGATCAGGGTAAAATACAGTTCAAGCCAGTTATACTTGGCTACACAGTAGGACCGCAAGTGGAAGTGAAAGAAGGGCTTTCAGGAGGTGAGGAGTTGGTTGTAGAGGCTGTCAATCTTAATTTGAAAGACGGTCAGAAGATCAGGCGGAGAAGTGAGTAGGAGGTTTCTATGGATAATCCCCTTATTCGAGTGGGAAACCTTGTTAAGAATTATCATCGTGGTTCCGAAGAGCTTACAGTTTTAAGTGGCCTGAATTTCATTGTAGAGGATGGGGAATTCGTGGCGCTTATGGGACCATCTGGATCAGGCAAAACCACCCTCCTTAATCTGATTGCCGGCATTGACCGCCCTACATCAGGTTATATATTTGTCGGAACAGATGAAATCTCTTCAATGACCGACTCTCAACTGGCAGATTGGCGAAGTCGTCATATAGGATTCATTTTTCAGACCTATAACTTGATTCCAGTTTTAACAGCCTTTGAAAATGTGGAGCTTCCCCTTTTGCTCACCCCACTCGGAAGAGTTGAGAGAAGAAAACATGTAGAGATAGCGCTTTATATCGTAGGATTGTCCGATCGGATGTCACACTATCCGCGCCAGCTCTCAGGTGGTCAGGAGCAGCGTGTTGCCATTGCCCGAGCAATTGTGACAGACCCTACTCTGCTCGTGGCAGATGAGCCGACTGGTGATCTAGATGCTAAAAGTGCTGAAGAAATACTGATACTTTTGGAACGGTTGAATAGCGAGTTTAAGAAGACGATTGTTATAGTAACACACGATCCGAGAGCTGCAGCGCGGGCTCGTCGAATTGTCCACTTGGAAAAAGGTGTCTTAAAAGAAGATATCAAAGCCGAGGATCGTGGCTCGGTAAGGCTTGCCGATTCAACTCTTGCTTTCGCAGACGTAAAATCGTAATGAAATTCTTTCCTTTAATTTTTAAAAACGTCTTCCGTAAAAAAACTCGTACCGTTTTGACAATTGGGTCAATCATCTTACCACTCCTGGTGATCTGCCTTATGGGCAGCTTTCTAAGCGCCCTTAACATGCCCGATCCGGCTCAAACCCGCGGTATGTTCCGTATAGTAACAAGACACAAAGTTGGACTGGCAAGCCCATTGCCCGTGAGCTACGCGGAAAAGATTCGACAGTTGGACGGCGCAATCGCAGTAACCAAATTCAACTGGTTTGGCGGTAAATATATTGATGATAGCGCTCGGAATTTTTTTGCACGGTTCGCTGTAGACCCAGAGACACTTGTTCTGGTGTTTGATGACGCCACGATTACCAGTGGCTCTGCGAACGACTGGTTTAACGACCGAGCTGGATCTCTTGTAGGAGAAGACCTGATAAAAAAATTCGGCTGGAATATAGGTGATCAGGTTGTTCTCATCGGAGATATATACCCGACTACCATTCAGCTCACCATCCGGGCGGTGTACAAATTACAGAATGAACCAAGCGATGCGCTCTTTTTCAACCGTAAATATCTCGAAGAGGTACTTCCTAGTTTTCAGGGAAATGTCGGAACGATCTGGATAAAATGTCGAGACGGCGCTGCCGCTACCAAACTTGCAGATGAAATTGACCAAATGTTTGAGAACTCCCCTTACCCGACAAAAACCGAGAGCGAAAAAGCTTTCCAGATGGGCTTTGTCTCGATGCTAGGAAATGTAAAGCTCTTAGTTACTTCACTAACAATTATTATAGTCCTTGTCATCCTCTTAATTGCAGCAAACACAATGGCTCTCTCTGCCCGTGAGCGGGTGAGAGAGATTGCTGTCTTACGCACACTAGGCTTTAGCAGTTGGAAGATTCTAACGCTGATTCTTGGGGAAAGTCTTATACTGGCGCTTATTGGAGGCATTATTGGCTTGGGGGCTTTTATTATTGGCTTGAAACCCCTCAAAGCGAGTTTGATGAACACCCCTATTTCTGGATTTGCTTCAGCCATCAAACCTTTCCCCGAAGTGCTTCTGCTAGGATTAATAATCACTCTATTGGTTGGTCTTCTCTCGGGGCTTGCGCCGGCTATTCGGGCTAGCCAACGCCCTATCACAGAGGGTCTTAGACACGTCGGATAATAAAATGGCTATTCCTCTAAAATACAACATCCGCAATTTATTTGTCCGCAAGGTCACAACAGGGCTGACTGTTCTCGGTATTGGTTTAGTTGTAGCGGTCTTCCTCTCCGTCATGTCACTCTCCGAAGGCTTAACCCGCGTTTTTAAGGTGTCTGGCTCCCCTAAAAATATTCTAGTTCTTCGCCGAAACTCACAATCCGAAGTTGACTCAGGCATTTACCGTGAGCAGATCCCTCTAATAGTGACCCTGCCGGGTATAGATAGAGATATCGACGGAAACCCTTTGTTCTCTACTGAGTTGGTCGTCATCCTTAACATGGAGAAAAATGAAGGAGGAACCTCTAACGTCACACTCAGAGGGATCTCAGAAAAAGGCCCCCACTTAAGACCACAGTTCAAACTGGCTGAAGGACGAATGTTTAAACCCGGTCTTTCAGAGGTCATTGTATCCCGGAGCATATCGAAACGATTTAAAAATTGCAGCCTCGACGACATTATTCGTTTTGGCTCATATCAATGGAAGGTGGTGGGAATTTTTGATGCAGACGGAACCGCTCCCGATAGTGAGATTTGGACAGATGTAGAAGGGGCTATGAGCGATTTTAGGAGAGTCAGTTATTCATCTGTTCTAGTTCGAACGACTGATAAACTTGGTCAAGACCAGTTTGTCACCGCTCTATCTAATGACCCCCGCCTCGCTCTTCAAGCAAAATCAGAACGTTCTTACTACGAAAAACAGACTTCCACCGCTGACCCTATTAAATTCTTCGGTATTTTTGTCGGGCTTATAATGGCGATAGGAGCATGTTTCGGTGCTATGAATACGATGTACGCCGCCGTTTCCGCTCGTACGAAGGAAATTGCCACACTGCGTGTCCTCGGTTTCTCCCACATGTCAATCTTAACCTCCTTTATCATCGAATCGCTTCTTCTGGCTCTTCTAGGAGGCGTTCTGGGTTGTTTTTTAGGGTTATTGACCGTTAAACTGGCTCTTTCCGGAGTGACCGGTACAACCAATTTTAACACATTCTCAGAGGTGGTTTTTGCCTTTCGATTAACACCTAACATTCTTTTAACAGGAATTGTATTTTCCCTGCTTATAGGCCTATTTGGAGGTATATTACCTGCCACCCAGGCTGCATTTACTAAAATTATTCTAGCTCTTAGACAAGTTGAGTAATGTCGTTACCCTTCTTTAAAAGTAAAAGCCTTAGAATTCATTCTCACCAAAAATATTGATGTTTATAAGCAGCGCTAACATGATCAACCTTTGCTTTTTAGGATTTATAAAATAAAATTATTAACAAAGACCCTAATATTAAAGTAAGAATAAAAACATGAAGCTATTAGTTCTAAGACAGGTTCCGCACGAACATCTGGGAACATTTGCTTTAGCAATGATGTCAAGAAACATGATTTATCAGTATGTGGATCTCTATCAAAATGATAGTAAAGACATCTCATTAAATAATATAGACGGATTGATTATCCTAGGTGGTCCCATGAATGTCTATGAAACTGATAAGTATCCGTTTTTAGAAATTGAAGACAGACTCATTAAAAAAGCCATAGAAAAGGATATTCCAGTTCTAGGTGTCTGTCTTGGTTCACAGCTAATTGCAAAAGCACTTGGGTCTAAAGTCAAGCAAAACAAAGAGAAGGAAATAGGATGGTATTTACTTAAAACTACTGAAGAAGGTGGTAAAGATAATCTATTTAAGCATTTGAACACTGAAGAAACGGTTTTTCAGTGGCACGGAGATACCTTTGATATTCCGGAAGGTGCAGTTCATCTGGCACAGTCATCTTTATGCAGGAATCAGGCTTTTAGATATGGGTCTAAAGTATATGGACTCCAGTTTCATATAGAGGTTACGCCTCAAATGATTTTAGAATGGCTCACTGTGCCCGAAAATTTAAAAGAGATATCATCCTTAAAGGATAAAATCAATCCTGAGGTTATAAAGGCTTGTATTCCCAAGTTTATAGGTCGTCTTAATCTATTGTCAGGACAAGTTTTTCAAGAGTTTTGTGAGCTATGTAGAAAAAATAATTAGTATTATTCTCCATAATTAAAAGAGTTTATTAAGCTCCTCTATTTTCAATTCTTCAAGGCTCCTTACAATCATATCCGCTTTAGAAAGCTTCTCATATGGATAAGAATTGGTCACAGCTAAGCATTTCATCCCTGCTGTATGAGCCGCATTGATGCCAGCTATAGAATCTTCTATAACCAAGCACTCATTAGGGTATAAGATTTCCGATTTCATAGAGCTAAGCTTGTTAATACGTTCCAGAACCTTCTGAAAGACCTCAGGATTAGGTTTACAATTTTCTATATCATCAGCACTTACTATTATTTTAAATTCCTTTCTTATTCCTGCGCACTCCAATATGAATTCTATCTCGTGTCTAAGAGCGCCTGAGCCTATGGCGAGAGGGTATTCGCCGTATGCCTTTCTAACGAAATCCACCACCCCAGGAAAAATTATAAGATTTTCTCTTATGGACTTATTATAATATCCAGATTTCCGCAACATCAGAATATCTATCGATGCTCTATCGAAATCTATTCCATTATCCCTTAAGACCGCTTCAAAGCACGTTTTATCGTCAAAAGCGAGGTATTTATCATAATAATCTTTTTGAGAAAGATTTATCCCCTCTTCACTCAAAACCGATTGAAACGCCCTCAGATGAATCGGCTCGGCATCAGCAATGACTCCATCAAAATCAAAAATTATAGCCTTAAGCATATGATAGATTCCTTAAATTTCCATTGAATTTAATTAGTTGCTTGCATTGGTAACAATAAACTCAATTAAACATGGTGATAATGAATATTCTATCTATAATAAAATTAGTTATGAGAATTACTTAATGTTATATATTATATTATACATCGTAAGTTTATGTCTTAATTGACTAAATTAATCAAAATTATATTCCCTTAATAATATAAAGAATTAATTGCATAGAAAAGAAAATTTCTATTAATATAACATACAATATAATACCCGTTCATTACTTTTTAATTGATTAAAAAAGGGGCTTGATAAAAGTATTACTTATATGATAAAAATTAATAAAACCGATTTAGGGAAATTATCGAAACTTATTAATATAATATTCATCAAATTGTATAACAATGGAACACCTAGTTAAACGGTTAAGTTCTAGAGAATGTGCTAAAGTCCTTAGAGCACTTGGTGAGGGGATAAGGCTTGAAATCATTCAGTGCCTTTTTAATGGAGAATCATCGGTCTCAGAGATCGCCAAGAAGATTGGCAAAAATCACTCACAGGTGTCTCACCATCTAGGCGTATTGAGAAATTCAGGACTAGTAATGGATAAAAAGGATGGAAAATTCGTTATCTATCAGGTTCATCCCGTTTTATATAAACGATTTAAAACAAGCGAAAATAGAAGTATTCTCGACTTCGAATGCTGCAGTATAGAATTTAGAGGTATAAATTTGAGAAAATATGGGGAATAGTTTTATGATTCATTCTTATATATATACATATATCGGAATGATCTTACTCCTAAATGCGCATTACGATCTGGCACAAGACTGATAAAGCTTAAAAAAAACATTGAAAGGAGGGATACCAGATGAAACTTGCAGATAAAGCGATCTTAAATACTCATTCTAACCGTGAGCTTTCATTTGATGCAGATAGATCAAGAGATGTCGTTAGACAGTTTTACAGTAAAGCAGCAGAAGAACCGCAAAAAGAACTCTGCTGTCCTACAAGCTACCCAACTGAAGATGTAAGTCATATCCCTCAAGAGGTTATTGACAGATTCTACGGTTGTGGAAGTCCGATTAGCATTGCGAATGTCAAAGAGGGGGAAACAGTAGTAGACCTTGGCTCAGGGGCAGGGATCGATTGTTTTATTGTGGCAAAGAAGGTAGGTCCGAGTGGAAAAGTAATCGGAGTGGATATGACAGACAGGATGCTCAATATCGCCAGCGAATCCAGCTCTATCGTTGCAAATAACCTAGGGTATGACGTTGTAGATTTTAGAAAGGGATTCTTAGAAGAAATCCCGGTTGACAGTAAATCTGTTGACTTAGTTACGTCAAACTGTGTGATAAATCTATCACCCGACAAGAAGAAAGTTTTCTCAGAGATGTGGCGCATCCTAAAAGACAACGGAAGGATTGTGATCTCAGATATAGTATCAGAAGTGGAAATCCCTCCTCACATTCTTACAAATGATAGACTTTTGGGTGAGTGCATAGCTGGGGCTTTAACCGAAGAACAGTTTTTTTCTTACCTCGAGCAGGCAGGATTCTATGGCTTGCAGATTCTGAAAAAACTCTACTGGAAAGAAGTAGATAATCACAGGTTCTTCTCATTAACATTGCGAGGATATAAATTTGAAAAGCGCGCTGGCTGTGTTTACATAGGACAGAGAGCAATCTATAACGGTCCATTTAAAGCTGTAACAGACGATGAAGGACATCTATTCCCACGCTGCGAAGCAGTAGAGGTATGTACAGATACAGCAGAGAAGCTTTCAAAACCCCCATATGCGGGGCTCTTTATAATCACTGACCCGACTAAAGAAGCTCCTGAAAACTACAGCTGTTGTAATGACAATGGTTCTTGTTGTTAAAAAAACCTTTCGATTCAATTAAGGAGGTAGATATCATGGATTACTACGATCCAAAAGATCTAAAGCGTTTTGCTGAGGTAGGAAAGTTCAGCCCGGAATTAATGAGAAAATTCTTTGAATATTACAATTCCGCTACAGGTCAAGACGGGGCACTTACCAAAAGAGAAAAAGCCCTTATTGCTCTGGCAATAGCGCATTCAAAGCAATGCCCATACTGCATTGACGCCTTTACAATGCAGTGTCTTGAAACAG
>JAKEHC010000194.1 GCA_022615255.1 Candidatus Dadabacteria bacterium
GGCTTCCTTCTCTCAGAGGTTGGCTCCATCCCCAAAGTCGGAGAGGAAATCCCATTCAAGAATCACAAATTTATAGTGACCAAAGCCTCCCTCAGGTCTGTAGAGGAGGTAAAGTTAATAGTGGGAAAGTAGCGGTGAGCCCTTTTGTACAGACTGAGGACATGGTAACAGATGGTAAAGAAATTTCTATTGTAGAGACGCATTGCGATGCGTCTCTCCTCCTTAGCTACCTTATTCGAATGTCATCTCGAACGAATGTGAGAGATCTTACGCAGTTCAAATCACTTTCACGAAGCAATTAACTTCTCCATGGTTAACAATGTAGGAGCGCCATCTTGGCGCGACACAGTTCTAATCCCTTTCTTGTCCACTTGTAGGCACAGACTTGTCTGTACTAATTTTGGCACGAACGAGTTCCCACCCGCAGTGCTTTGAGTGCATTCGTGCTACTTTGTGGCTAAATAGTCCAATTTCAGATATTATTTCCCTAAATGGAAAGACGCGCTACTATAAAGAGAAAAACCTCTGAGGTTGAGGTGTCGGTTGATATTAGCCTGGATGGAAAAGGAAAGTACGATATTGAAACAGGCATTCCCTTTTTCAACCACATGCTATCTCAATTCACAAAACATGGATACTTCGACCTTAAACTTAAGGCAAAAGGCGACATCGAGATAGACTATCACCATACAGTAGAGGATGTTGGACTGGCATTAGGCGAGGCCTTTCTCAAGGCATTAGGAGATAAAAGAGGCATTTCAAGATTCGGAGAGGCTTTTGTCCCATTCGATGAAACCCTCGTATTTGCATCCGTTGACCTTAGTGGAAGACCTTACTTTGTTTACAAGGTTCGCACTCCAAAGAGTAAAGTCGGAGATTTTGATATAGAGCTTGGGGGAGAGTTTTTTAAATCCCTCTCTAATACATTAAAGTGCAATCTCCATATAGAGCAAAAATACGGTAATAACCTTCATCACATAATTGAGGCTACATTTAAAGCGGTGGGACGTGCGCTCGACAAGGCGTCAAGGATTGACGAGCGCTCAGAAGAGATCCCCTCTACCAAGGGAAGACTTTAAGTGATGATATAAGATTCAAGATACATGATGCAGGATGCCAGTGGAAAGAGTTATGAACCTTGGATTTTAGATAATGCATCATGCATCGTACATCTGTTTTATGCATGATTCGTAATCATCAAATCGTGTAAATGTTCGGGGAGCTTTCATGATTGCAATCGTTGACTACGGAATGGGAAATCTCAGGAGTGTAAAGAAGGCGTTTGAACAACTTGGATTTTCCCCCACCGTAACAAGGAATTCGGAAGAGATCTTAAACTCGAACGCGCTTGTCCTCCCCGGAGTCGGCGCATTCGGGGATTGTATGAAGAACCTTGAGGATTTCGGCTTAGTAGAGCCGATAAAGTCGTTCATAAAAGGCGGTAAGCCGTTTTTAGGAATCTGCCTCGGCCTTCAACTCCTTTTTGAAGGGAGCGAAGAATCCCCGGATGTCAAAGGACTTGGAATTCTGAGGGGAAAGGTTGTCAGATTTCCGAGATTCGATAAAGAAAGGCTCAAGGTTCCACATATGGGATGGAATCAAGTAGATGCAGAACGCACACTTCCCATATTAAAGGGCATCCCCAAGGGTAGCTGGTTTTACTTTGTACACTCCTATTTTCCTCAACCGGAGGATAACCGAATTATTGCGGGAAAAACTCAGTACGGGTTGGAATTCACATCCGCCGTCGATAAAAATAATATATTTGCCTGCCAGTTTCACCCTGAGAAAAGCAGCACCCTAGGGCTCAGAATCCTTGAAAATTTCGCTCTCATGAGCAGGGAGAAAAGAGTAGATTAATATCGGCGATAGTGTCCTCGCGCCTGAACATCCATCAAGAACCCTTATCGTATATAGCCTTATACACCCCGTAACTCCTTAAAACCCTTTTCACGTAATTCCTGGTTTCTCCATAAGGAATTTCCTCAATAAACTCATCGATATCTAAGCCCCCGAGTCTTGTAAGCCACCTGGCTACATTATGTGGCCCCGCATTGTAACTCGCAATGGCAAGGTGAATTCGTCCGTTGTATTCCTCTAACACCTCTTGGAAATAGGCTGTTCCAAGCTCTATGTTCACGATTGGAACATAAAGCATATCAGTGTTATATCCGCTAATTCCAACCTTTTTCGCAGTGGCTCGGCCGGTATCCGGTATAAGCTGCATTAGTCCGATAGCGCCAGAGGTAGAGACCGCATCCTCCTGAAACCTGCTCTCCTCGCGTATTAAGGAGTAGATGATAAGCTCGTCTGCCTGGTATTTTCGAGAGTGCAATCTTACTATCTCACCAAATCCTTCTGGATAGGAAAGCCCGTATGCTTGAGGAAGCCTTATATTCTGTGCGATCCTTATAGAATGGTTAAATTTCCCGGCGCTATTATAGAGCCTGCTTACATCTATCAAATCCAACGTATTTGTAGCTTCTTTCTCGAATTCTTGTATCTCTAAAATAGCGTCATCAAGCATACCAAGCTCCACTAACAACTCCGCCCTGTTCTTCCTTGGGCTAACCTTATTAACCACATCCGTCTTAGTGGATGAGGTTAAAGGAATATTAACCCTCCGACCGGCGCTCACCTTTTTAAGCGCGAGATAAGAATAATACGTTGGATTATCAGAACGAGACAAGGTTTCATAGATGTTAAACGCCTCCCCTTTTCTTCCCATCTTTTCTAGTATTCTTGCCTTCCAATAGGTAGCCCTTGCCGAGCTATTTGGAGACTCAGTATTGGTAAACGACGAAAACGTAGCTAACGCCTCCCTTAACCTTCCATTCCTGTAATGAACCCACCCTAGATTCCATGCAGCATCCTCAGCGAATTCACTATTCGGGTATTTCCTCAGAGACAAGTCGTAAAGCTCGAGCGCTTTCTTAAAATTCAGGTTAACCTGGTATAGTCTAGCTGCGCTATAAAGCGCTTCAGGAGCCTGTTCACTGTTAGGATACAAAACAGATATTTGTGTCAGGATTTCAGCCGCCTCCCCGTCGCGTCCTTCCTTAAGCCTGACTTTCGACATCCAGGAAAGCGCTCCGGGTGAGCTGATCCCAGAAAGAATGGAAGAGGCTTCATCAATCTGACCAAGACGATACTTTATTATAGCTATTTTAAGTTTTGTATCATCGCTCTTTCGCGAGACCATTTGAAAGTATTTAAGGGCTTGCCCCCACCTCGTAAGTTTAAACAGCCTCTCAGCCCTGCTTTGATAATCGGATTCACTTAGCGCAAATGGTATCCCTTCTCTTTCGCTTATTTGCATAGCGTTTGTCAATGCGCTCTCTGAAAATCTAGACTCAGGAAACTCTACCCAAAGTTCCCTGTAAGTGTTTAGGGCTTCTTTATATCTTTTCTGCTTTAGGAGTGATTCAGCAATATCATTTAACAGCGATGCCCTGACCAAAGGATCGCTTTCCTCAGCATATAAAGACCTGAGCATACTCTGAGCCTTTTCATAGTCCCCTTTATTCGAATGAATTTCGGCAAGATTTATAAGTGTCCTTGTCTTTAAACCGCTAGAAGGATATCGAGTTAAAATACTACTAAATAGCTCCTCAGCGTTAGCCGTGTTTCCTAGCCCGCCCTCCCCAAGAGCGCGGTAGTATATAACGTAGTCAGCTATTATGCCGAGCCCATTTTCGAGCCTGTTTAGCGCCCTGACCCCTTCTCCGAACATTCCAAGCTGTATGTAGCAGTATCCCTTTCTATATATCTCTTTAGGGCTCTCTTTTTCTTGGGGTGGTACCAGAACTTGCCTTCTACAATCTATATCAGCTATAGCAGATGGGTTGGATATATAAAGGGAAAGCAAAATAACAAGAACGGTTGAAATAAACCTTTTGGCTCTAGTTGTTATTGCGAGAGAACCGAAACAATCCCATGCCTTACCGGTGCTCTCATCTCCACTCCAACCTGGGTAGCCCACCAGTCCCCGCTCTAGGCATAGTCGGGGGATTACTGGTGAGTGCCCTTGGATTATTCCTGTTTTTATCCTCCCCTTTGATAAAGGGGAGTTAGAGGGGATTTTTAATTCCTTCCTTAATTTCAACACCTCACCTCCTGCTTTTTTTTGGGTCAAGAATATCCCTTATTCCTTCACCCAATAGATTAAATGAAAGCACAGTAACAAATATAGCAAGACTCGGAAAAACTATCAGATGTGGTACGGTTCTCATTCCCTGCCATCCTGTGCTTGCAAGCGTTCCCCAGCTAGCCTGAGGAGGCGATATTCCAAGCCCGAGAAAACTCAGAGTGGACTCAGCCAGTATTGCATAAGGAATAGCAAATGTGAGTGTAACAATAAGGGGGCTCAGGATATTCGGGAATAAATGCACCATGATGACCCTCGAGGGAGAGGCGCCAAGGCTTCTCGCCGATTCGATAAAAGTCAGGGTCTTTACCTGCATGACGCTTCCCCTGACAATTCTGGCAACGCGCATCCACGCAGTAAGTCCGAGTGAAATAACTATTCCCTCTACGCCTTTTCCAACAATAAGCGTTATAAGAACGATGAGAAGAAGGTCGGGAAGCGAATAAAATACATCAACAACCCTCATCATTAGCTCATCAACCCTTGCGCCAATGTATCCCGAGACCGCCCCGTAAGTCGCTCCGATTAAAAGTGCAACGAGAGCCGTTCCAAGCGCGACTGCCATTGAAACCCTCGCCCCGTATATCACCCTGCTCATGATATCCCTCCCCGCTTCATCCGTTCCCATCGGATGTTCCTTACTTGGAACGCCGAGCCTATTTTCAAAATCCGTTTCGTCAAATCTATAAGGAGATATATAAGGCGCGGCCGCCGCCACAAAAATAACAAACAGTATAAAGGAAGCTGATACAATAACTTGAGCTTTTAGAATCAAATCTTTTAAGCCTTCCCTAACTTGGGCTCAAGATAACATAAAACAAAAATTTTAGATACCAGATTTAAAAGGTTTATAAAAAAACCGCTGTATGAAATCAAATTTTCTAATTTATCAATATCACTTTTTGTCAGGATAGGTCGCCCTTACGATTGTCTTAATTCCGCCCCTGACGTTGAAGTCTCCAACCACTTCAGCCCTTATTGGCTTACACGCCTTTACTATGTCATCAAGAATGTTATTCGTCACATGCTCGTGGAATTCTCCCAGGTTTCTATATGAGAACATATACAGTTTAAGAGACTTTAGCTCTATACACAGCTTATCAGGCGCATATTTAATTTTTATCACGCCAAAATCAGGTTGTCCCGTCCTCGGGCAGACACATGTGAATTCAGGACAAGTTATCTCAATCTCATATTCCCTGCCCTGATACTGATTCTTAAA
>JAKEHC010000039.1 GCA_022615255.1 Candidatus Dadabacteria bacterium
ATATTGACAGAATACCCAGACCTTTTGAAGTTCCTCTCAACGAGTGGCTTCTTACGTTTCCTAGTTTCGGATTTATCTTATCTCTAAGACCTCAGAATACTAAGAGGGTTCAAGAGAGGTTTAGAAAATTAGATCTCGTATGCGAGAGGATTGGAAAAGTGACGTCAGGTCAGGGCGTATTTTTTATCAGCGATATGGAAGAAAAAAAACTTTTCTGGGATTTTAGCGTTGAGCCTTTAATTGGATTTACTAATAGTTCAACCACTAAGGCACCAAGACATAAAGGAGGCATATGAGTTTTAAAGTGGTTTCAGAACCCAGAATCGCGAAGATTAAGGACTTCTGACTTCTTAATTCTAACTTCGCATCTTACTGTCTTTGTAGCTAAACAGTCACTGAGATTAGGAAGCTAACTCAAGACAAGGTGAGTAAATGGCTCAGGAAAAAAATCAGGTGGATAGAATCGTTTCAAAGCTTGGAGAGAAAATAAAGATAATCCGTATGGAAAAGAGCTGGTCTCTTCAAGACTTAGCCGAGAAATCCGGCATCTCTGCTGCAGGAATTCACAGGATTGAGTCGAATGGGATAACACCAACTATTACTACGATGATGAAAATAGCTGATGCGCTTGGTAAGAAAGTAAGTTATTTCATTGAAGAGGAAGGGGAGGAGAAGGATGCGATTTATGTCCACGGGCGGAAGCGGGAGGCGATTTTTACCTTTAAGAAGGGACTCACCCTGGAGTGTATCTCCGCAAGGAAGTATGGAGACTTTATTATGACTGCGGCTTATTCCGCAGTTGAAGTTGGAGCATCAAGCGGCAGGAAGCAAATGACTCACCGCGGGGAAGAGTTAGTCTATTGCGTACAGGGGAGAATGGAGTTCCGAGTGAAAGGCAGGAGCTATGTTTTAAATCCGGGCGATAGCCTTCATTTTAGGACACAACTGGAGCATAGCTGGAAAAATATTGGGGATATCGAAGCAAAATTAATATGGGTACTCGCTGTCCCGCCTTCGTAAGGCGTGAGGGAATCGATTTTAGCTAAGATGAAAATAAAAGAAAAAGTGGAGCCTAAGCCGACTAGGTATTTGGGCGAGCGAATTCAAGAAGCGAATAAGCTTGCGGTAGAGAGGATATTTTCCGTTGAACCGACTCTTATTGATGTTGGTACAGCGCTGAAGGTTATTCCTGGGATGACCTCAAATACTATTCTTCATGCAGGACCTCCAATTGAATGGGAAATGATGTGTGATCCAATGAAGAGGGCTGTATGTGGGGCTTTGATTTTCGAAGGCTTGGCAGGTAATGAAAAAGAGGCGGAAAAACTTCTCAAGACAAATAAGGTAAAAGTTTCTCCAAACCATCATCATGATGCCGTAGGTCCAATGACGGGGATAATATCTCCTTCTATGCCTGTAATAGTCACAAAGGACTCAACCTTTGGGAAGACTGCATATTCTACATTCAACGAGGGTGGAGGTAAGGTTCTCTGGTTTGGGGCTTTCGGAAAAGAGACCCTTGACCGCCTTCTCTGGATAAAGGATGTATTGGGTCCAACCATGAAAAAGGTGGTTGCGAAAACCGGAGGTATTTCAATCTGGAACATTCTCGCTCAGGGCATTCAGATGGGAGACGAGTGCCACAATCGTCATACGGCTTCTACAAATCTCTTGCTAAAGAGTATTATAGAACCTCTTCTTTCATTAGATTTATCAAACGACGTTATTCTTCAGGTCTATAGGTTTATTGCAGGAAATAGCCATTTCTTTCTTAATATCACGATGACGGCATGCAAACTCGCGATGGATGCGGCTCATAATGTAGAGGATTCTACTCTTGTGACGGCGATGTCTCGAAACGGGACGGATTTCGGAATCCGTGTTAGTGGGCTTGGCAATAATTGGTTTATATCCTCCTCTCCTTATCTTCTTGATGCTCTGTATAATCCGGGATACGGCCCGGATGACGGCGCACCGGATATCGGGGATAGCTCCATTATCGAGACTATGGGTCTCGGCGGGTTTGCAATCGCTTCCGCCCCTGCTATGGCTTCATTTGCAGGAGGAGGCTTTCAAGAAGCTCTAAACATAACTAAGCAGATGGGTTTGATTACACTCGCTAAAAATCCAAAATTTGCAGTCCCTGTCTTGAACTTTGAAGGAACTCCAACTGGAATTGATATTCGTAAGGTTGTAGAGACGGGGATTCTTCCCAGCATAAATAGCGCGGTTATTCATAAAAGCTCTGGAGCAGGGCAGATCGGAGCAGGGATAGTAAAGGCTCCCAAAGAGTGTTTTACAAAAGCCCTTATCGCTTATGGAGAAAGATATGATCTGGCGGCATAGTGGAGATTTCGGATTTTGGAATGCGGAATGTGGACTTAAAGGCTTCTTATATTCCAAAGTCTGGCATTCGGGAGAAAAGAATTGGCAATAGTCAGCACTGTTAAGAAGAACTACTATCAGGACTCTATGAAGCTAATGCAGATAAGCCAAAGGCTTGGAACTATGCCCGGTGTTAAGAAAGCCTCAGCGATTATGGCAACAGAGGCTAATTTAAAGATTCTGAAAGATGCCGGATTAATTAAAGAAGCCCCTGACTCGGTAAGCGCGAATGATATGATTGTAGCAATCGAAGCGGAATCGGAAAAGTCTGGAAAAGAGGCTATAGAAGAGCTGGACTCTCTTCTTTCTCCTCCTGAGGTTGGCGTTACGGGGAAATTAGAATACAACAACCTTGATTCTGCTTATGGCGCTCTTCCTCGGGCTAACCTTATAATCGTTTCCCTCCCAGGTCAATACGCAAAGTTAGAAGTGGCAAAGGCAATCGAAATGGGACTCCATACATTCCTATTCAGCGATAATTTGACTGTTGAGGAAGAAATAGAACTCAAAGAAAGGGCAAAAGAGCGTGGACTTCTCATGATGGGTCCCGGGTGCGGCACGGCAATTATAAACGGGATAGGCCTCGGATTTGCAAATGTGGTAAGGCGTGGTCCTGTAGGTATAGTTGCTGCGGCTGGAAGTGGAATGCAGGAGGTTACTAGCCTAGTACATAATTGGGGTTCTGGGATTTCTCATGCCATAGGTTTGGGAGGGAGGGATCTTTCGGAAAAGGTCGGCGGCATTATGGCACTTGAAGCGATAAGAATGCTAGAGAGCGATGAAGGCACAAATGTTCTTATTCTCGTTTCCAAACCCCCGTCGGAAAAGATAGCGAAAAAGGTACTCGGTGTGATTAAAGAAGGAAAAAAACCTGCTGTTGTCTGTTTTCTCGGAAAGAAGCCCCAAAAGGAAAGGGACTCAAACATCCGTTACTCTTCTACTTTGGAGGAAGCGACTTTGGAAGCTATGAAGTTTGTGAAAGGAAATGGCAATCGCCGCAGTTTTATTTACTATAAAGGCTTGAAAAAGCAGATTGAAAAATCGATTAAATCTCTTGGTCCTAGAGAGCGTTATCTTCGCGGGCTATTTTCAGGCGGTACTCTTTGCTATGAAGCCCAGCAGGTTCTTACCCCGATTTTGGGAAAGGTCTATTCAAACGCTCCACTCGACAAAGGAAATAAGCTCGAAGACTCAAATCGCAGTAAAGGTCATACATGCGTAGATTTAGGTGATGAGGAATTTACGGTAGGGCGCCCTCATCCAATGATAGATGCGACACTAAGACGCGAGAGATTGGTAAAAGAGGCGTCCGATCAAAGCACGGCTGTAATACTTTTTGATGTAGTTCTTGGATATGTAGCTAGCCCTGACCCTGCCGGCGATCTTATTCCTGCGATTAAAGAAGCGAAAAGCATTGCGAGGAGTAAAGGTCGGTCCCTTGCTTTTGTAGCTCATGTATGTGGAACGGAAAAAGACCCACAGGGCTTACAATCGCAGGGAGAAAAATTGAAAGAGGCCGGAGTATTGGTTTTACCTACAAACGCCCTTGCTTCTAGGGTTGCCGGGTGCATTACGACAAGAGGAAAAAGGATTAGAGATTTATTCTAGCGCTAGTGTTAATGAGGGAGACAATTGTCCGGAGTGATTTCTTAATTAGTGGAGAAAGCCGATGAAAGTAGCTGTGGTAGCTTTTGGCGGGAATGCTCTTATGAGCAAAGGTGGTAAAAGCAGTTACGCTGAGCAGGCTATTAAAGCCGAAAGGATGTGTGAAAAAATCTTGAAGCTCTTTGACCTGGGCTATTCGATGGCAATCACGCACGGAAACGGTCCTCAGGTTGGAAACCTTCTTATGCAACAGGAATGTTTGTCTGATACTATTCCACCAATGTCTCTTGATGTTTGTGACGCTATGACTCAGGGTCAGATGGGGTATATGATGGAGCAGACGCTAAGAAACTTGTTTACTAGAGGCGGTATAAAAAAATCTGTTATCGCTCTCGTAACTCAAGTAGTAGTCTCTGAAAATGATCCTGCCTTTCGAAATCCTACCAAGTTTATTGGCCCGTTTTTTAATAAAGATGAAAGCGAGGCGCTCCAAAGGAAAAGGGGCTGGCAGCTGAAAGAGGATTCGGGAAGGGGCTGGAGACGTGTGGTACCATCTCCAAAACCGATTGATATAGTTGAAAAGGAAGAGATTAAAGAGATGGTAAAGAAAAATTTTGTCGTAATAACATGCGGGGGAGGAGGGATACCTGTACTTCGCGATAAAAGGGGGAGGATTAAGGGGGTATCCGCAGTAATTGATAAGGATTTTGCAGCAGAAAGGCTTGCGAGCCTTATCGGTGCAGAGCTTCTTCTTTTAATCACGCCGGTAAAACAGGTGGCTATTTTCTACGGAACTTCCAAGCAGAAGAATCTAAAAAGTATCACTCTTAAAGAAGCTAAGCTCTATTCTGCCGAAGGGCATTTCCCCCCTGGAAGCATGGGTCCTAAAGTGGAAGCAGCAATCAAATTTCTTGATTCGGGTGGGAAACGAACAATCATAACATCGCTTGAAGGCATAGATGATGCAATAAAAGGAGAGGGAGGAACTGAAATTATTCCATGACTAAGGTAAGAGTTAAAAAAATATGATTGCTCTTAGTTAGTTTTTGTAATAAGATAAAAGACGTGAGGTGTTATATTCGAAAGCGATAAAATTCTTTAGAATATTAACTTGGAAAGGAGGTGATTTAAGTGAAGGTGAATAGAAAGGTGTTTGATGCTCACTCTCATATAGGCGAGCTGGCTGCATACAAGTTTTACGACCTTAAAGAACCAGTGAAACCTACTGTGATTGAATATCCATCTTCGAAGGAATACATGAATAAGCATATGGATGAATATGGAGTGGATCGGGCAATGGTTATCTCCAATTATGGTGTGCCGGACTCGGGACAGCCTTTTACCCTTAATCCCCTCGTGATTGATAGTGTTCACAATGCCGACCGCCTCGTTGGCGCCATCTGGGTTTCAGGAATGGCAAAGGACAAGGAGCGGACGGAAGAGGCTCTAAAGTATATTAAGGAAAAAGGTATAGTAGCGTTAAAGGCTACATGTCTTCTTGGAGGGACATATAAGCCCAGTGAATGGGATGAAACAGCAAGGGGGATTTGGGAGAGCATTGTTAATGCGGCTGAGAAGAATAATCTTGTTCTTCACATTCACACAAGCCCGGGTGGAGGCTCTGATGTTGGCAACGCCTTTGAGTTTGTGAGAGAATATGGGAAAAGGATTAAAGTGCATATAGTTCATATGGGAGGGGGTGTCAGCGGTCACATAAGGCTTGTTCCAAAATTCATAGAGCTGGTGCAAGATGGGTATCAGGTTTATACTGATACCACCTGGGCTATAGGTTTTGGTTCACGGTGGCTGCTTCACGAGATAGAACGCACTGGCGTTGGTACTAATAACGTGCTTTTTGCATCTGATACACCCTGGGGGGATTTCCCTTCAGAATATTGGAAGGTCGAGGGAGCTAAGATTTCAGAAGAGTTGAAAAACAAGATTTTCTGGGAAAATGCCCAGAAGATTTATTCAAGGTAAAAAATAAAAAAAGTAACCGCCACTAAGGCAAGCAGGCACAAAGGAGGAATATGAGTTTTAAAGTGGTTTCAGTAGTCGGAATACAGAAGTCAGCATCCAGAAGATTAAGGACTTCAGACTCCTGAATTCTACCTTCGTGTCTCAGTGTCTATGTGGCTGAATAGTTACAAAACAAAAAAGGAGGTAATACACCATGGCAGTAAATAGAGTAAAAGGAGATAGACCACAGAAGGGACAGGCAATTGTTAATCATGAGGAAAAGGTGTTCCCGGATTATAAAGCAAATCCGGGAGAGAGGGCATTGTTTCTTGTCCATACCGTTCCTTATGAGGGTTCGGTAGCCGGCATCAATATGCTTACGGCTATAAGGGCTAAGAGAAAGGGTTATGACGTGAGTGTTGTTTTTTACGGTCCCGCTTCTGCTATACCCGTCTATAGAGGCTGGCCCAACATTGGAGACGACGGTTACGGCGCGGGCATTCAGCTCTATCCCAATCTAGTCCAGAAAATGATGAGTGAAGGAATAAAGGTCTATGCGTGCCGTTTTTCAGCCGCCTGCCTTATTGGCGTGAGGGAAGAGGACATGTTAGAAGGTGTAAAGGGAATACATCCGACCGACATTCTGGATATAACGATCGAACATGCAAGAGCTGGTGCAATGATATTCAGCACTTGGACGGTTTAGAGTACGGAATAAGAAACTAGCCACTGAGAGCACAGAGGACACTGAGAAAAGATTTAAAAAAATCTTGTCTTCTATTCATGTCTCTGTGTCCTCTGTGGCTGAAAATATAAATTTTAAATTCGCAGTCCAAAAATTGGAGGGAGTAGTAGTATGGACTCAAAAACCCTAAAGGTAGAACTCCAGAGTTATGGGCTCAGGATACCTGATATGAAGGACATAAGGAGAGGCGGAGCGGGACCTACAGGGGGAATTCATCTAAGGATTCTTCCGGATACCGAAGGGAACATACCTGTCGTCGGAGATTTCGTTGATTCTTCTCCGTATTATCTTGACCAGATAAATGGTGAATACTGGGTAATTCGAGAGGGTGTTGCCATGGCTCAGGTGGAGCTTATGGGGGCGGCTAAGTTCTACGATCATAGAACATCGATTGGCACACCGATGCAAAAAATCGGTCTTCTTCACTGTCCGACTACATTTGCTACAACGCTTCTTCAGACCTGTGTTTTCTGGGAAGACTGGAGAAGATGCAAGTTTTGCGGGATCGAACTTACCCTTAAGGATAGAACAACGGTGGGGTTTAAGGATGCAAAAAGCCTAGTCGAAACCATATTGCTTGCCAGGGAGCTGGACGGCATCTCAAACATCGTTTTTACCTCTGGGGTTGCAAAGGACGAGGAAAAAGCACTAGGGAAATATGCAGAATTGTGCTCAGAGGTAAAGGAGGCGACAAGGCTTCCGATTCAGCTTCAGATAGTGCCACCTGAGGATCTCGGCTGGCTTGAAAGGTTGAAGGATTCCGGTGTTGACGCCCTTGGGGTTCATATAGAAACCTTTGACCTGGCTGTCTTCGAGAAGATAACGCCTGGGAAGGCAAAAATAGGCTTTAATAAATATGTTGAGACATGGAAAAAAGCCGTAGATGTTTTTGGGAGGTGGCAGGTAAGCACTTATGTTTTAGTCGGGCTTGGTGAAAGAATGGAAACCATAATAGATGGCGCTGCCCTCTGTGCTGGCATTGGGGTTTATCCATTTATCGTTCCTTTTCGTCCCATAGCTGGAACGCCGATGGAAGATGTGAAGCCTCCGGAGCCTCAGGTGATGGAATATATATACACCGAAGCCGCAAAGATACTCTCAAAATTTGATGGAGGTGCGAAGAGCAGCAGGGCTGGGTGTGTGAGCTGCGGCGAATGCTCCGCGCTTCCCGATTTTGAAAAGGGTTTGAAACCAAGCAATGCGGGGTTCAAAAAGTTATTGAAACAAATTAGTGTGAGCTGATTAGTTTTGAAGTTAAAGCCTATGGTTGTATGTCAATAAGGAAGAAAGCAGGAACGGCTGGATGGCGCTCCTGCTGATAGACCAGATAGCCATATTCTACAATGTAGCGGCGACCTTTCTTCGACTAACCCTTCGCGTTGCTCAGGTCTTCGGCTCAGGACAGGTTAGGTCGCCACATTAAAAAGGTTAGGATTTTCAATTCGAGCGAGGTAAAAAATCAATGGTTCAGAATAATCTTCGTATTATCGTAATTGGAGGAGGCGCTGCTGGAATTTCATCAGCTTCAACAGCAAAGGCTGTTGATCCCGGTGCTTCTGTTATTTTGTTCACGGAATATGAAGACGTTGCGTACAGCCCCTGTGGCATTCCTTTCGTCCATGGTAGAGAAATACCGAATTTCGAGAGTCTTTTTCTTCAGACCTCCGAACACTACGCCGGGATTGGAATTGATCTCAGGCTTCAAACAACGGTAACTGGGATTGATATAAACAATCGTACTGTGAACGTTGGCTCTGATGTTTTTAAATGGGATCGCCTTATCATTGCAACTGGATTTGAATACGAGAATCCTGATATCCCAGGGAGTGATTTAGAGGGTCTACACTACGTTAAAAACATTCGCAGAGCGATGGAATTCGATAAGATACTCGACCAGATTAAGAAGGTTGTCGTCATGGCGGCAACGCCCCTTGGCATAGAGATGACTGGAAACCTGGCTCACCGCGGGCTTGAAACTCACCTGGTGGAAGAAGGCGGCTGGATAATGTCTAAGGTAGCTGATCCGGATATTGTGGAGCCTGTACAAAAATCGCTAGAAGAGCTTGGCGCAAAGATTCACTTTGGCACTAAAGTGCATGAGTTTAAAGGTTCAAATGGAAGAGTGAAATCAGTCGTGACTAATAATGGTGAGATAGAATGCGATGTTGTTATAGTGGCTACAAATAAGGTTCCAAATAACAAGCTAGCACGTCAAGCAGGGCTTGAAATTGGAGCCACCGGAGGGCTCCTGGTGGATGACCATATGCGTACATCTGTGAAAGATGTATATGCTGCAGGCGACTGTATAGAGGTTGTTCATGGCGTCACGGATCTTCCAATTCAAGGCTTATCTGGCAGTCATGCCTACTCTCAGGGAAGGGTTGCAGGCGCCAATGCAGCAGGCGATGATAGAGCCTATGACCCTGTCTATATACCCTGGGGGATGGTAGGGGGAAAGGTTCAAATTGGAGGTGTTTCACTAGGTGAGACACTGCATAAGGCTTTGGGGATTCCTCATATGGTGGCTGTGGCTCAGGGTATTTCTAGGGCAAGATACTACCCCGGAGTAAGCAGGATTAGAGTGAAGCTGATTGCCGATCCGAAAACTCTAAGGGTGATGGGGGCACAGATGTCGGGAGGGGAGGGTATTAAAGAAAGGGCTGATTTTCTTGCATTTACTATAAAGCGTGGAGCGACTCTTCATGACTTTGCATGGATGGAGAATGTTTATTCTCCTCCGATTGGGGCGCTAATGGAGCCAATTGCTTTAGCTGCGCAAGCGGGGTTGGCAGGGTTGGCGAAGAAGAAATAAGTTGATTTAACCACAACGTCGCCATGGCACAATGTATTTTCTTTGTCTTAGCGTCGTTGTGGTTATTAAGGGAAATTAAAATGTCTCAGAAAGAATCATTTGGCGAGCGGTTGAGAAAAAACGCAGAGAAATATCTGCTTGAGGCGGCTACAGATGATGTAGCCTCTCTATACCCTGGTCTTTCTGCTAAACCCTATCGTAAAAAGGGATTAGTCCCTTTTTTCTGGAGAAAAGTTTTTGTTCCGATTTATTTAATGATCCCATGGAACGTGCGGAAAAAGATGATTCTAATGTCTTCGTATCCTTCGGGGAAACGTCCTCAGTGGGGAAGGCGGGGATAGTTCCAATTTCGGGTTTCTGAATTCGGATTGCGGAATAAGATTGACACGAGTGTGAATGAGCAGGATACAAGATGCACTATGCAATATGAATCATGTATCATGTATCATGCATCATGCGTTTTTGCTGGAAGCCGAAGCTATTGGTTATAAGGCATTAAAGGTACTAAGCGGAAATAGAAAAAGAGCTATAGTACATAGTGTTTTTGATCGGGCATTATATATTCGAATAGGCAGTAATTCTATACTTACCGTAATTAAAGATAAAGACTACATTAGTCCTACATCAATCCTGCTAAGAAACCCTGAAGATTATGATTTAAAGTCAATAGGCATTAAGGATGGGATGAGGGTAGAGGGTGATAAACATGTTCTATCTATCGGAGATAATCTGCTTGCCATTAAGCTTGCAAGATCTTCCATCTGGGGCTCTCCCGCATTTCCTAAACATGCTTTTATAAAGTTAAGCGATGTAAGTTTAAACCTCAGGGTACTCAGAGACGTAATTTATACAAGCCCAAGTAGGGAGGGGCTTGTACCCCTTTTAGAGAATGTCGAGTTATATGGTCCACTTCAATTTTTTCTTCATAAACAGGAGCCCACTATCTCGGAAAGGGCAAGACCCAACATTGAAACATTAATGTGGGGATTGTATAGATATGACTTAGATATGGCTGTTAAAAAAGCTTTACCAATTCTTGGACTTGGTCCCGGGCTTACTCCCTCGTGTGATGATTTTTTGGCGGGCTTAATGCTTAGCCTAAATTTAGGTGGAAGGGCGCTTCTAAAAAAAAGAGAGGGTGAGATTGGCTTCTACCGTAAGGTATCCGCCGAAATCTGTCGGATGGCAAAGGTAAAGACGACAATCTATAGTCAGGTCCTTTTGAATCAAGCCCGCGTAGGTGAAGGTCCCAAAGCGGTGGTTGAACTAATCCACGGACTTTTAACAAAGGACCCAAACCACGTTGCAGGCGCTACAAAGAACGTGATGAAAATTGGGGAGACTTCTGGAGCCGATATTGCAATTGGTATTTACTATGGGATTCGATTTCTACTCTCAAAGTTGGAGCATTTATCAATGCAAGGTATAGAAGATTTTGAATGAAATCGCTTAAGATTGCGCTTTTAACTTATTCGACAAAGCCAAGGGGCGGTGTGGTTCATACCCTAAGCCTAGCTGAAGAATTGGTTCGCCTGGGGCATCGAGTTCACATATACGCCCTTGGTCCTAAAGAAGTAAGTTCTGAATTTTTTAGACCTGTAGGGGTTTCTTATACGATTATTCCATGTCCCGCCAATCCCGAGGAGACAATTGATGAAAAGGTAGAAAGATATATAAGGGTATATTCGGAATTCATGTCTTCTATAGATGAAAACTACGATATTTACCATGCGGAGGATTGCATCTCGGGTAACGTCCTTTTCGAGTTGCGGAGCAAAGGACTCATAAAATTTTTTATAAGAACAATCCATCACATAGATGATTTCACATCCAAGTCGCTAATTGAGTGCCAGCTAAAAAGCATTCTAGAGCCTGATTATGTAATCGTTGTCAGCAGATTTTGGGAGAAAGAACTCCGAACTAAATATTCCTTAAACCCTCAAGTTATCAATAACGGAGTGGATTTGGAGAAATTTAAACCTGATCAGCGTTTTTCGAAAGAAAAGGCAAAAAGGGATTACTCTGTGGTGGGGTGTAAGGTGATGCTCAGTATAGGTGGAATTGAGCCTCGAAAAAACACCTTGACCGCTCTCAGGGGATTCAACATCGCAGGCAGATATTTCAAGTCTAAGGGTGAGCGTCTTGTATGGTTAATCGGAGGGGGGGAGACGCTATTTGATTACAGAACATATCGTGAAGAATTCTTTTCTGAAATTAAAAGCCTTGGATTAAAACTAGGTGAGGATATAATCTTGCTCGGTACTGTTCCGGAGGAATCTATGCCTAAACTTTACAAGGCGGGAAATGTATTTGTTTTTCCTTCTATCAAAGAAGGGTGGGGTCTTGTTGTGTTTGAGGCCATGGCATCGGGACTGCCGGTTGTTGCTTCTAGTATAGAACCCATGACGGATTATTTAAAGGATGGGGAAAATGCACTTCTAGTTTCCCCCATTGACTATGAGAGTCTCGCTCAGAAAATTATTGGGATTTTAGAAAATGCCGAGCTTCGGGATAAGCTCTTAAGGAATGCGACAAAAACTGCACAAGCTTATAGCTGGAGAAATACTGCGTTAAGGCATGAGGAGTTTTATGGGGGGATTTTGGGGGGTGTCAGATAGAATAAAGCTAGACATAAGCTGATAACTAAATTTAGGGTTGGATATACTTGCTGACTAAACCAGATATCATTTGAGAATACTTGCTGGATAGGCTGGAATCGAGTTTCCAGAAAGTTGCCTGTCATCGGGTAAGCATTTCAACTATTTTTTTATGTTGTGGATATTTCCTAAGAAGTTCATTTCTGCTTGGCGTTTCAAAATCCTCAAAATCAAATCCTGGTGCTACGGTGCAGCCAACGAGGGAGAAAGAGTTTTTGTCATTAACCGTAGTTCCAAACAAGCACCCAGCTTTTACTACTGCTTGAAGCGCTTCTCCATCTTCGATATTTCTTCCAATTTTAATTTCGAGGTACTTATCAGATTGATCAATTATATGTATCGTAAGGGATGATCCTTCATAGAAATGCCATAATTCGTCCTGTTTTATTCGGTGAAAGGCTGAGAAATCATGACCTATTAAAAGAAAGTAAATGGCAGTTGAAAAATTGCGATTGCCACTAAAGCGTTTTGGCAAGTGTTCCTGTTTTATTACTTCTTTAGAGCGGTAGGTTTCCTTATAGTATCCACCTTCGGGGTGTTTAATCAGTTGCAAAGCGTCAATCCATTTCTGCGCTCCTTTCATGTGCGCTATTATAGGTTAATTACAATCCAATATCAAAAAGTGACCCAATTTCCTCCCGGACGAATCGCTCGTCACAAATGGGCAACCTGTTTTATCAGAATAAAACCGAGGGCAGGAAAACACCCTTAGGCTCGTTGTAGAGACCAAGACTCATGAGGGTCATCGCCTTAACCACTCGAAGCCCTTTCCCAAGGCACCAGCGAAACAGCTCGCCGTTACGTGAAGGTAGAAGAAAACCGGGTCCGGCGAACGTCTTAGCCGCGCCAATAAGCGCCTTCAGGTCTTCGTTACTCTCGCCTACGGCATGGCCAAAGAATCCAATCAATGTAGCATATCCTGTAATTCGACCATTATGTTCTACAACGGTTGCGGTTCCCTGCTTGATCGCATCGAGTAGCTCCTCTCCACGATCGTTGCCATGAATTCTCTTACAGAGTTTGTTGCATGCGTCGAGGTCTCTTTCATTAGCCAAGCGGACTGAGTATCCTGGGATTTCAAAACCTAGCGCGGGTCCCTGTAGGTTCACAAGGGGCTCGCGCACTTCGAAGCCTAGCTTGGTGTATAACGATAGCGAGCGGTTATGATATGCGTCTTGTACTAATCGAACCCCTGCAAATCTTTGTTTCTGGGCTCGGTCTAATACATTTTCCATAAGCCGCCTTCCGATGGAGCCATTTTGAACTTTCGGGTCAACGGTAATGGGACCCACGCCTGCGATAGAGCCGATTTCCCAGAGGAAGTTACTGCCGACTACTCGCCCATCAATCTCGGCTATAACTGAGTAAACGTACGGACGCGAGAGCATGAATGAAATAAATCCGATCACGAATTCCGGTGAAGAAAAGTCCGGGGGAAAGTTGTGCTGATTAGCTATAGTCTTGAAAGCCTCAAAGCAAATTGAGCCGCAGATTTTAGCATCTTCGATTCTCCCGCCTCTTAACGTCAGGTTCATTGAGCCGCCCTCCTAGATTTTGAGGTTTCATTAGAAATTCTCATACATAGTTATATATCACAAGAAATAATTTAAGGAAAGATAAACGGATTACAATCACTCCTATACTCAACCCATAATTTCGGTTAAAATTACGTGAATTCGATATAATTATTCGAGGGTGAAAACTTAAATGTAGCGGAGGGCTTTAGCCCTCCATAGAATGGAATCCTGAAGGATTCCGCTACCTAATGGTGAAACAAAGAAATACCTAAAGCGCAAACATGGAAGTCCAGGCTATCTGGAAGAAGAATTATCAGGTTGAGGTTAAAGCGAGGCAGTTTCAAGTTCCAATTGACGAAGCCCCTGAGTATCATGGCGAAGACACGGGGATGATGCCCACGGAGCTTTTTCTATGCTCTCTAGCTTCTTGCTTTTGTCTTGCCCTCGTCTTTGTTGCTAAAAAGAAAAGAATAGAGGTTAACGATATGCGTGTGAATGTGAAAGGGAAAAAGGACCTCAAAAATTTTATCTTCTCGAATCTTCTTGTTGAGATTGAAAGTTCCCTTGCACCTGAGTCATTAGGGGATATTTTACCTCTTGCAAAAAAATATTGCTTTGTGAGTAACACGGTTTCAAAGTCGTGTCCGATAGAATACACGATAAAGAGTGTGTGAAGGAGGCAAAGGATTTGGCAATAAAATTCAAGATTAAAAAGAATTATTTTCAGGATGCTTTGCGTCTGATGCGCATATCAAAAAGCCTCCGGGAGATGGAAGGGGTGAAAAATGCCGTTGCTGTAATGGCAACGGGCAAAGCAAAATTCGCGCTTGTGGATGCCGGGCTTATGGCGCCTGAGATAAAGGACGCCGGTGGAAGCGATTTAGTAATGGTGGTTGAGGCACAGTCGGAAGAGGCAGCTAAACAGGCGCTCTCTAATATGGAAGAATTAGTTTTGGCAGGGGTTTCTCAAGGCAAAAAAGAATCTCCTAATATACTAAATCAGGAAATTCAGGCGATAAACATCGGATTAGAAAGTTTTAAGGAAGCCCTCGAGGCTCAAGGCGTAAAGGTGGTTCATGTCAACTGGAAGGTCCCCGCAGAGGGTGATATGAAGTTAATAAATCTTTTAAAGAAGATGTATTAACCGTAAATAGAAAACCATAACGACACGACGGCACTATCAAACTACGATGAGAAAAAACTTTGTGTCGTGGTGACGTTGTGGTTAAAAGGGTAAAGGAGAAGATACAAGTGAGCGTACGTAATCCTGAAAGATTAAGGGAAGTTCTTAGTGATCCAAAGCGACTTGCAAGGGCTTTCAGCAGGCATGCTTATGGAATGCTTGCGTGGGTGGATTTATTTGGTGGGAAGTTGAAATCCATCATAAACCTTGAAATGAAACTCGTAGCCGCACGAATAATAGCCGATAACGCAAAGCACGCAAAGCTCTTTTCGGATAGGGCTAAAGAGCTAGGGGAAAAGCCAGAAGCCTATAGACCGCCTCAGATCGGACAGAGGATTTACGATATCCTTGAGAAATATGAAGATTCTTTCGATGAATTCGCATATGCCTGGGGTTCTCTCATACATTTCTCATCCTTGCTCAATATATATAATAGCGTTGCGGACTCTAATAGCAGGCATGTAATAGAGGAGGTTCAAAGGGATGTCAGGGAGCATTTAAGGCTTTTAGAGGAATATTTTGATATAAATGCGAATACACCTAAGAGGAAAGGGCGCGCAGAGGAAATAAAGAGGGTGGCAGATAGAATATATGCAGATAGAGAAGATGAGGAGATAAAATGGTATGCCTCGTAAAAAAATACCCACCTTTGAGGAGCTTTTAAAGCCTCTCCCCTTAAATTCTTCAAAGAGATGGTATTATGAACTATTTTCATTTTTTTTGAGAGCAGTAGGCACTTTTTCGGAAGGAATAAGAATAGGGTATAAACATGGGTTCGATTCTGGAATGATAATGAATTACGTTTATGAGAATGTACCTAGTGGCAGGTTTTATATTGGAGAAGTTTTAGACAGGGCGTTTCTTAATCAAATTACATGTAAGGCGTTTAGAGCGATAAAAGAAATACAGAAGAATATGATAAAGGGTTACCTGAGAGAGAGAGATGGAAAACCTACATTTATTGTTGATCTGGCTTCTGGGAAGGCTGATTATATTTACGATGCTCTTAGGGAAACGAACGCCGATGTCAGGGTGCTCCTTCGCGATATTGATGAGATATCGCTTAAAGAAAGCCGGGATATAGCCGAACGGTTTAATTTGATAAATAAAGTCAGCTATGAGCTGGGTAATGCGCTCGACATAGAAAGCTTGAAAAAGATTAATCCTAAGCCCAATCTTGTAGTCGAGGTTGGTCTTTATGGAACAATTCATGATGATGAATTAATACGCAGGCACTTTTCCGAGTTGAAAAACATACTTAACCCAGAGGCTATTCTTTTTAACGTCCAGACCTATAATCCTCAAATAGAATTAATTGCAAGGGTGCTGAAAAACAGAGACGGCGAGCGCTGTGTATGGCACCTTCGTCCCATAGACCTTGTGATTGAGTGGGCGGAGAAGGCAGGCTTTATAAAAGATCAAATCATTATGGACCCGTATGGAATTTATGCGGTTGTTATGACGAGAAATTAGGTTTAAACCACTAAGGCACCAAGGCACAAAGGAGACATCAATTTGAAAATAGAAAGATTTATCCTCGGATGGGAAGACGAAAGTGAAGGAACGCCTCTTATAAGGGGCGTTTTATCAGAAAGGGTTAAGTCAGTCATGAAAAGCCCACATGGAATGTGGAATTACATGACATACCGCGACGCGATAAATATCTTGGAACTAGACGCTAAGGAGATTTATAAAGATGGTAGGATAGATTTAGACCCCAAAAAATGGGCTGACTTCGGATGGATGACGTGCTATATAGGTCCACCTAAGAGCGCTGTGAAAGCGATGCGAAAGGAGACAAAGGCATCAAATATTAATCCTTACTCTCCAGACCTTATAAACCCTCTCAGGGATGCCTGTGCCGGGATCAAGCTAGGACGCGAGAGGAGTAAGGAATTTGAGGTTATAGGAACGGAAGGAGGACAGGCAGGGATTTCTTATGTGCTTCAGGCATTTGTAAACCCTGGAGACGAGGTGGTCATTACTGACCCCGGATATTTCCACTTCGAGTCAACGATTTTGATGGCAGGAGGGGTGCCAGTCAGGATTCCCCTTAATTCCAATAACGGATACCGCTTAAATCCTGACGAGGTAAAAGGGAGTATAACTCCTAGGACAAAGGTTATAATCGTCTGTGACCCTCTTAATCCTTTTGGCACTGTTCAGCTAAAAGATGAGCTGATCGCTCTTATCGAGATTGCAAGAAGCCATGACATTATCATCATTGACGATATTACACACAACACCCAGCGGATTGATCCAAGTTCTACTCATTATCCAATGAGCTCTCTTTGGAGAGAAACAAATGTTGATAATGTGATTTCTACCTTCAGTGTTTCTCATGGTTATGGTATGGCAGGCGTTCGTATAGGCTTTCTAGCAGGGCATTCAGAGCTTATGAGGGCTTGCTTAATAACAAAGGTTTCTTTGACAAGGCTTAACACCAATCTTATTGCCCAGTATGGAGCCTTAGCGGCACTCAAGGACGAGGATTACGTTAAGAAATCAGAGCAAATAATAAGACGCAATTATAGCCATATAAAAGAAACGATCCGCTGTACAGATGGCGTATCTATCCCTGTTGAGCCTGAGTATGGCTTCTCCATGGTTATGGAAGTTTCTAGCACAGGCGTATCAGCTCAAGAATTAACTGTGGCTCTTTTTAAACATCATGTAGCGGTATATCCGGGGGATGGGCTGGGGGATGTTGGAGCAACCGATTATATCCGGCTAAATATTTCTCGCCCTGACCTTTGGGCCTTCAGGCATTTTCGAAAGGTTCTTCCACTAGCAATTGAAGAAGCTATGTCAGGAATTTATCGAGAAGGTGTAATAAAATTATTCGAAAAAAGGGAGACAAATCGTGCGAGGAGGATTTTGCGAATCATAAAAGGAAAATAATGAGAATATCACGAGCGTTTTAGGGCTTATTGGAAATACACCTCTGAGGTTGCTTAATAATATAACAAAAGGATTTAATTGTGATATATATGTGAAAATGAAGTGCTATAATCCTGCGGAAGCCTTAAGAAGATGGTTGCACTACTCATCTTCTTACTAATTGAAGTTAGTGAACATTTTCCGATAGTTTTGTTATGAAAAATGAGAATCATGTGTTTCATCTGGCTATTCCCTGTCGAGACCTCGAGGAGGCAAGAAGGTTTTATGTAGATAAGCTTGGTTGTCGGCTGGCGCGGCTGTATTCCGACCGTATAACGCTTGACTTCTATGGGGATCAGGTCGTATGCCATCTATCGCCAGACAAGACTGATTCTAATCCAGAGATATATCCACGTCATTTCGGTATTACATTTCGATTTAAGAGGGATTTTGATGCGATGTTAGAACGTGTACGTGAATCTGGTATCGGGTTTTATAAGGACGTGTTCGTTCGATTTCCGGGGAAAAGAGAAGAGCATTGGACATTTTTCATAAGCGATCCCTCAAACAACCTTATTGAATTCAAATGGTACTTAGACGAGGAAATGATTTATTAGAGAGAAAATCTTGAATGAGAGTGCTAGTAGCTTCAACTTGTTTGCCTTACGATCGCTTGACTCTTTGCGTGCTGAGATCACTTGCGCAGAACGGTGCGAGTGTAACAGTTGGCGCGAATCAGTTGTTAAGCCGCCCCTTCTTCTCACGTTACATTAAAGAGAAAGTTAAGTATCCACATCCTATAGAGGACATGATAGGTTTTGTGCAATCGTTATCGCAACACATAGCGGATAAAAAGTATGATGTTTTGATACCGATTTATGACTATATCACATCAGCTGTTGCGCTTAATAAGGATGAGTTAACACCTTATGTGAAAATTCCTATACCGGATTATGAAGTGATACAGAAGGCTCTCGACAAATTACATATCCTTGAGTTAGCCAAAGATATCGGTATTGAAACGCCTTTAACATTTTGCGTTAAGGACCGAAAGGATTTAGAGACGATAGCAGGTTCAATCGAGTATCCATGCGTGCTAAAACTGAGGCGAGGGTTTGGAGCGTTCTACATTAACTATCCAGAGTCTTTCGATGAGTTAATTCGGTGTTATGAATGGCTCCCTTCGAGAACGGACTTGGTTCTGGATTTCTCAAATCCACTTATACAGGAGTATGTTCCTGGAGAAATCCATGATGTATGCCTTCTCTTTAATCATGGTGAGGTTCGTGCAGGGCTTACTCAAAAAAGACTTAAAATGTATCCAAGCAGAGGAGGAATAGGTATATATAACGAAACAACCTATGAGCCCGAACTTAGGGATCAAGCGGTAGCCCTTCTCGAGAAGCTTAAGTGGCATGGACCAGCAATGGTAGAGTTCAAGATTGACTCTAGAGATGGGTCAGCCAAGCTTATGGAAGTAAATGGCCGTTTATGGGGGGGCCTCGATATTTCCATCCAAGCTGGAATGAACTTCCCTCTATTAGCATGCAAAATAGAGGTTGAAGGCGATGTTAAACCAGTTTTTGATTATAAGGTTGGGTTGAGACACCGTTGGCTATTTCCTACTAGCTTGTTTTATACCAGGGGGGCAGGGGGTGGGTTACGGTCGCTGTGGGAGTTTTTCCGTTATGAACCTGGCACAAAATCTGACCTCCTGCTATCGGATCCACTTCCTTTCTTATCTGATTTCTATTTTTTCTTTCGAAGATTTTTTAAGAGTTATTTAAACCTATAATCAGCCCAAATAGGAAATAGCAACTTGCACCTTTTTTATTCTACTAAACTTCTTAAAGCGTATAAAAATGCTGGGTTGTGAAGAAAGAATTAGGTTTTTCGGATTATTAATATCTCAAAAATTAATGATAGGGGTAGAAGAATTTAGTTTTACACGGATTTTCTAATATTACATAGATAAGTTACGAATTAGGACATTAAGTTTAATAACATATGATATAGTTACACCGACTCATTTAGTAATCTATTTGTGTAAGGCTGTTTGTAGAAATATCGAAATTAGAGGTTCCATCTAGAGATGAATGAATTCGATAAGAAATTTATAGATAG
>JAKEHC010000040.1 GCA_022615255.1 Candidatus Dadabacteria bacterium
AGTAGTTACGGTCAAAGCAGCCATAAGTGGGGCTATGAGGGTTACGGTCTAGCAGGGTCAGGATTTTAGGGATTTGAGCGAGAGCCTCGCGTGCAAGGATTTCTTTACCCATGAAGAGTTAGGTATAAACTTTCATTGAATGTTAATTCAAGTAATTTCAGCTTAGGATGATAAATATCTGATATGAAAATTAGGTGTCTTTTTTAGAATCAAATCTATTTTGTCTAGTACGGAGTTGAATGTCCTCGAGCATCTTTCGATTCACAGCCATTAAGTCTGCTATCAAGCCGAATATCCACAATTGAAATCCGATTAGAATGAGAATAGATGCTAAGACTAGGCTAGGCACATGTGACCTCGGGGTGCCGATTAAGAATAGGACAAGCCAGCGCACAGAGATCAGAAATCCTAAAACAAAAGGTATGCTGCCCATTATCATGAAGAACCTGAAGGGCCTATAAGTCATAAAAATCCGCAAAATCGTGAAAATTGATTGATTTATATATGATGGGATGCTTTTGATCAAACGAGAAGGACGCAATTCTTGATTCGTTCTTATGGGTATTGAGGTGATGGGCATGCCTTTCTGCCCAGCTTGTATAATCATCTCCAATGTGTAGGTGTATTCGTTAAATACGTTGAGTCGCAAAGCTGCATCACGACTGATTGCTCGAAAGCCGCTTGTTACATCTTGAATATCTGTGTTGCTGAATATGCGCACAACCCAGCTGCCCAACTTTTGCAGAAGCTTTTTGGAAATTGAAAAGTGCTCAATCTGGTTAATAGGGCGCGCACCGATTACTATCTCAGCGCTCCCTGATAAAATTGGCTCTATAAGCCTTGGAATATCCTCGGAGCTATACTGATTGTCTGCATCTGTATTTACAATGATATCCGCTCCAGCCTCAAGACCCGCCTCTAGTCCTGCTATAAATGCTTTGGCAAGCCCCTGATGATGGTTAAGATTGATTATATGCTCGACACCATGTGCCTTAGCTACCTCGATAGTGCCGTCAGTGCTTCCATCATTAATAATAAGCCATTCTATGACGTCTATGCCGGGAAGGCTTCTGGGGAGTGTAGAAAGTGTAATCCCAAGAGTCGCTTCTTCATTATAACAAGGGATTTGGATAATGAGTTTTGTCATGTGCTTGAGTCAACTGTGTATGTTAGGGGTACGAATTCATAACGAGAACCACGCGACTTGTTTCCCCCCAAGCCCGGTAAAGCAGGAAAATCAGAATAAAAATCCAAATGACTGCATGCCCGCCCGTGAAAAGAAGATACCACGGTGATGGCAAGTCTTGAACTCTATAAGGTGCAAGCATTGCAAGCACGGTAAGCGCAAGCAACATACCAGCCACCACTCCGCTTCCATTGGCTGACGGCTCTCGCTTGGCAATGCGAAAAAGGGTGATCATCGGAATGAGAAGCAGAAGGTCATCGTGCCAACGATGGTAAGTCCAGAAGCGGGCAACGAGGGCGGAAACGCCTAACAGCAGCCAAAGGTCTACATGACGGTGAAAATAGACCCAGAAACCCAGACTCAAAAGTGCCAGGAACGAGGCAAGAAGGCTCCATTCCTCCATGCCCAGATTTGCTAACCAGATATTCAGGTTTGCGTATCCTCCACCCTCCCTTTCAGCTATTACAGTGACACGCGCCATCCAGTCATGGATTAGAGTTAAGAGTCCGGGCTTCTGGAATGAGGCTGAAAAGAGTGTGAGGGCGATATACGCTGACACGACTAGAATTGCCGGTCTCAAACGACCTGGAACAAATAGAACAATCCAGAAAAATGGCGCTGACACACTAGGCTTTACAAGAGCTAGCAGAATAAGTGTGGAGGCTAGGATATCATTTAACCAACCTTCTCGTCCCTTACAAAGCAGGAGAATTCCAACGAGAAGGGCGATAATTTGATGGGGGATAGGCTGACCATTCCCAACCGCTACTCCTGTGGAATTCATCGACAGAGGGATCAGCGCAACAAAAAACCTCTCTAAGGTTGTATTAGCGCCGCTTTCTTTGACAGCCAAATATACCAACCCCAGGATCGCTATGATACTAGTAACTGCCCAGAGCAAACGGGCGTCTTTGATATCCAGCCAGCCCAGGAAGGGCCAGAATAAAGCGTAGCTAGCAGGGGGATACACCGCCCCCCTTAACTCTGTGTATACAGGAATTCCGCTAAACCACCTGTGCAATTCCCTATAGCGGAATTTCAGGTCAATGGCTCCAATACTGCTCGTATCCAGTATTAGCCGCCAAAACTCTGCTCCCAACTTCATTAGAGCGAGTACAGCCATAAGCGCCACCCCTATGCTTAATAGCGTGGTACTGTGCTTCTGCCACCAGGTCTGAAGTATTGAAGCGCTAATGTTATAAAAGCTCATTATAATTTTTCAGTCAATACTATGTTCCATTTCACTAGGGTTAATCAACATTACAGAAGGTTATCTTATTTCTATTTTCTCTCTTGTAATGCGTTCAGTTTTTTCAGACGAACGGTAGAGGGAACAAACTTACTAAGTATCCAACAAACTGCAAAAGCGATGCTGCTATAAAAGTAGTAAAAAAAGTGGGTTGGGATAGCCAGAATCGTGAATTTTATTCCTTTCTTGTGGAGAAAAAGGTTGTATAACCTTCGATTAAGGATTATAAGGGTGATAATAAATAAGAGAGAAAGTAAGATAAAAATAGCATTTAAGGGCATACCAAAGAAACTCCATGTATCTATAAAACTTAATGGGATTGTCAGAATCAATAAGTCAACTAACAAGGCGCTTATTATATGAGGTGTTTGTAGGTTCAAGTCATGTGGAAGGTATCCGCTTAAAAGAATCAGCCTTGACCATGGAACAGCACGGTAAAATATGTCGGTTTTTAACCAGTTTCTCCACCCCCAGTGTTTAAGGTGTTTTACCTGTAGGCCCTTGTCAAGCATGATTTGGTATCCATTATTCCAAATTCTGTGGCCAAGCTCTATATCCTCTATCGAGAACCAGCCTTCGTCAAAACCTCCTAATTCAAAAAAGGTTTTTTTATATATGGCACCGCATCCAGTCCAGAAGGTTTTCGCTTCTTTATGAGAGCTTTGGTGGATAAAATGGTGTAAAAGGTTTCGAAACTGAGACAAAAAATCGGCAGCATATGGACTGTCATCATATGAACCGAATACGGCTACTATATCAGGGTTATTCATAAAATTTGCCGCTAGTCTGGCAATAGTTTTCTCATTAATCGAAACATCTGAATCGACAAATAACAAGATATCCCCTTGGGCATTCTGAGCGCCATGGTTGCGTGCTGCAGCAGGGCCAGAGCGTTGCGGCAATTCAAAGACGGTTACGCCTCTTCTTAGACTGATTTCAACGCTATCATCGGTCGAACCATCATCAACTACAATGATCTCGCGCGGCTTGTAAGAAGATTTGATCAAAGCATCTAAGCACTGATTGAGATATCTACTGCCGTTGTATACCGGTATGACAACCGAGATAGATGGTTGATTGTACATTTTTTTTATGAACGATATCTTCTAAATAAATCCATAATTTTAGCGGTTGTCAAAAGCGATTCTATAGCCTCTATTGTTACGAGGCTAACCTAAATTTATAAATCTCTATTCCTTTGAAAGACTGGGTGCCCTTGTGTTGAAATCTAGAGTCTGACATAACGCTTTCTAATAAGCCTTTAAAATCCCCTTGCCAATATGTTTTGTTTATGAGATAGAAGGTTTCTACGTTGTTGGCAGATAGTGTTTCGTGGATAGGTTGATTGTTATTCATGATCGGAGAGAATATTATGAAGTTAGCCTTGGATATTCTATCTTTTCGAAGCCTAATATATTCTGACAAACCGCTATTTAATTTTTTACCAAAATAATAGTCTTTTTCTGATAATTTTTCTAGCTTGCTTATTGTTTTGCCAGATAGATTTATGCCTGTGATTGTATCCTCCTGAAATCGTGGGTCATAATAAGTCAGCTCGGTTGGAGATTTTGCTGCAAATATAAATAATCGCTTGGTCCCATCTTTTAATTCATCGTTAAAATAACGGACTGCGGCGTGCCAGTCTGGTTTCGGTTGATAGACAGTCCATTCATCTGATTTTTTTAAGAATGAAGTAAGACTTATAATGCTCAAAGAAATAGTAAAAATTATAGAGGCGATTGATATGGGTTTAACCTTGAATCCAGTAGCTCCCTTTATGAGAATGATAAAGAAAAAAGGCAGTATAAAAAACATGCTCCTTTCTATGTATATTTTCTTGAAACCAATCAGGTTTAACCCTAAAATGAGGAGGGGTAACGAGAATACATATAGAATTAGGTCGACTGAGTTTGAGTCTTCTATATTTTTTGAATCTTTAACAATTCTTATTAAACCATGGATGAAGAAACAGGAAAAAACCGCTTGAGTAACTAACATGAGCGGTTTTCCTAGTATAAGACTGGGATCATTCTCGAATGGGTTTATATTCCATATAGAGTTGCCCATGAGAAACCAATTAAAAAAGAGCATCCAGAATTCAAAGAGTGTAAAAGGCCGTAAGTGACCTTGCCCGGTGTCAATTTTCCCCAAAAAACTTTTAAGTCCTAAAAATGAGATGAAACTAACTAGAATTAGGATGTTCAAGATTGTTACTTTCCTCTTCATCCTATCCATTTTAAAAAAGCACATTATTGTGAATATTCCTAGATAAACAACCATGTAATAATGACTAAAGACGGCGAATAAAACCGCGACAAAATAGGCAAAATACCAAAACGAATTTTCTTTGGAACCTTTTAACTTATAGTACGAAAAAATTGAGAGCAGCAATAAAAATAAAGTCGCTGAGTATGGTCTAGCTTCGTCTGAATACCAAATATGTACTGGAGACAAGCATAGTAGCAAAGAAGCTAAAATAGCTTCTTTCTTTCCTGCAAATCTTAAGGCTAGTAAGTAGGTTAAAAAAATTGCTAAAATCCCGAATATAAGGGGCGGAATTCGTATGGATAACTCAGAATCACCAAATAATTTAATCCAGAAAAAGATAAATATGTAATAGAAGGGAGGGTGTGGATCATAGAGAACCTGATAGCCGAGTAAGAATATATTCCCCAGCTTAACATGTGTTGACCATAATTCGTCAAACCAAAGGCTCTGATTTAAATTAAGTAAACGTAATAAAGTAGCAAGGGCTAGAATGACACACAATACAAACCAAGAGTTATTTTGAAAGTGGTCGGTTATCGGACGATAAAAGCTAATATTAACTCTTTGCAAGTATTTTCCACTGGGCATTAGAGAAACTGATAGGGTGTAGGATAGCCACTCATAGTAAATTCAAACTTTTTAACATATGCGTGAAAAACATTATTCGTCTCTATTCCAAGGCTTTAATCAGAAGAATTGAGATGTTGTAAGTTTTTCTGATAACGAGCCTGGTCAAGTAGGAAAATCAATATCACTATCCACACTATGGACTGCCCTATTGCATAAAGGGAATTCAACGGTGGCGGGAAGAGATATAGACCTCCAGGAGCCAGCGTGGCTAGGAGCGTTATTGCCAGAAGCACAGCGGCTATCACTCCTCGTCCGTTGGTGGATGATTCCTGTTTAGCAATGCGGAATAAAGCCACCATAGGCAGAAGAATAAGAAGATCGTCATACCAACGATGATAGGTCCAGAAACGTGCTACAAGAGCGGCAACTCCTATTAGAAGCCAGATATCCCCATGGCGATTGCGATATGTCCAAAGACCCTGTGCTGCCAGGATAAGTAACGTGACCGGGATGATCCAATTCTTCAGCCCCAAGGTTATCAAGAGAGCAGGTATATCAGAGTATCTATCGCGCTTAGCCCATTCGGCGCTCCTTGTCGGCAATTTGGAAATATTCTTGAGTGGGTCTGGTATGGTCAAGCCCGGTGTTCCTTTGGGCGATTCTTGTGCTTGTTGTGTGGGTGATGGTTTAACACTGGGTAGTTCTTGGAAAGACAAAGAAAAGAGTGTGAGCGCAATATAACCAAACGCTACGAGCAGTGCGGGTCTTAACCTTCCGGGTACGAAGAGCGCAATCCATAAAAAGGGAACTGAAGCGTTTGGTTTAACAAGAGCGATTAATAAGAGGGCGACGGCTATTAGCTCTTGGCGCAATGTGAAATTCCTTCTATGGAGGAGCAGAAGCCCTGTAATTAGGCAGGGTAGTATATGCAGCATGAGCTGGCCATTCCCGATTGTGGCACCCGTTGCATACATTGATATGGGTATCAATGCAATGAACACCCGCTCGAGGTCAGTACTAGCTTTGCTTTCTTTGATGACTAAATAGGCTAACCACGCTAACGCGGCTAAGGATGTGACTGCCCAGAACCATCTTAAGAGTGCGAATGGCAGCCAGCCTACCAGGGGCCATAGTATCACGTAGGTAGCGGGGGGGTAAGGAGGGTGGCGAAGTTTTCCGTCAAACCATCTGTGAACATCCTTATAGCGGTTTTTAAGGTCAACAGCGCCCGCAGGGGATGTTGGCCAAATAGGACTCGGTTGCCAAAGAAGTCTCCAAAACTGATAGCCCAGCCAGAGAAGAGCGACTATGATCATAATTGCAATCGCTATGCGTATAACCATCGTACCATGGCTTTCCCACCAGGACCTGAGCGTTGAAGCATTCGTTTTACCCCATCTCATCAGATGGTACTTTATTGCCATGTTCATGACTGGAATCAATCCCTAGGTAGCCAAGCGATTTAGTAGGCTTGGATTATTTTAAATTTTGATTTTTAACGACACTGCGGCATAATCTTATACGGCAGCGGCCGCTACTTCAAGAGACCACTTCATCGCATTTTAGCTAATTAAGAGAATTTAGTCAGTTAAAGGATTATACTAGAGTAATCCGCTATTGCTGGATTCTCACACCAATAGCGCTCAAGCTAGTATATGAGTTTTTTTGAGCGTTCAGTCTACTATATTTGGTTTAACATGCCTATAACGGTGACACTCAAAATTAGACAGCTTATCTTTCGCATCTCCAGCTCCGAAGGCATATCCTGCAAATTGTCCCAAGCCGTCCAAAATTAAGCCTAGAGCCAATGCTGTTAGAATACCGAGCCTCGTAGAGAATCCAAGATTCTTCAGTCTGCCTGGTTTATGCATTTCTGAAACAGCACGCCAAAAACGTATGGCTGGTATGAGCGGTGCTCCAAATACAAAGATTAATCGCTTTATGAGCGCCCACTTTGTCGAGCGCACTGAGGCAAAGACCCTTCCTGCGAGGAATTGCACCCGTATCCAAGTGGAAAGCAGAGAAAAATTATTATGCGAGGTCTTAGCCAATGGTTCGAGATAGATTTGGTAACCTCTCGCGCGCAAATCCCAGTGCAAAACGATTTCTGCTTCCAGCATGGATTCCAGTTTATCTTCGTATTCTAGGAGTAGCTCTCGTTTATAGCTCGAGTTGTGTCCGGGCAAATGGGTAGCAAGACCTGGTGGAGCGGGGTCTAACCATGGACCGTATCCAATCAGGAAGTCCGCCCAGCTAATAACACTATCCGGATTGGCGTTTCTGACGACAGGTCCAACTGAGGCGTATGGTTTCTGATGCGTCCTGATTAGAGCTTCTGCCCAGGTTGGGTCCGGGTAAGAGTGATCCTCGGCAAGAACGACAATAGGGGCGGTTGCCTGACGGATACCCGCCGCATTCCCCTGAGCTATAGACTTAATATTGTTAACTTCCACCACTTTTATTCGTAAAGAATCAATTAGCTTTGAATTATTCAAATTAAGGCCATCTTCAGATGGTGCTACAATTACAACCTCCATTCTATCTCTTGCAGTTTGCTCATTTAGATAATTTATTGTTTTACTGATCGTTTCGAAAATATCCGGAGTGACAATTACTACTGATATTGCGGGTGGGTTAATATCCTTTACTTTTTTTGTCTAACTCCCGTTTTTGTGGTCTAAGGAGATGAGTGATCGACTCTCACAGGCTTGCCGAGAGAGGATGATTCAATTGCCGCTAACGCAATCTGCAACGCCCTTCTTCCCTCTTCTAGAGTGCATTCGATCTTAGTGTCATTTTGAATGGAATCGATAAAATATTGCCACTCACTGTGGTAGGTCATTAAAAAATCCCCGCCATTTAGCATTACCGAGAATGCTTCTGGAAAATCCTTCAACATTTTATATGCTTTTACAATTCTGGGTCTAATTCCACCTGGAGTAATGGTCGCTGGATAAAATTCGAAACCATAAAAATCGTAAAGAGAAAGACGCAACCGGCCCTTCCTTCCATATATTTCCAACTCGTTGCTTTCACTCGTGCGCTCAGAAAAGTTCGATGCGATAGGCACACCATTTGTCATTCGAGCTGTTAACGTTACTGTCTCATCATCCCAATTATCTGCTCGACTCATAGCGAATACCTCTTCTGCCTCGCATCCCGATAGATAGCGCCAAAGATCGAAGTGGTGTACTGCGACTTCAAATAACGCTCCCCCGCCTGATGAGCGTTGGTTTCTCCATTCCGGAACCTTTAATCTAAGCCTCAAGGCACTGGTTAGGCTTGTGTGAATCGACTCTATATCGCCCAAGGTCCCTTGTTGTATAATCTGCCGAGCCTGACGCACGAGCCTGTGATGTCTCAAGTTGAAGCCAACCATGGCTTTGGTCTTTGCATTTCTAGCTCGCTCAATAAGCCGATCGCATTCCTCTAAATTAAGAGCCAGGGGTTTCTCGATGAAAAGATGCTTTCCTGCAGCTAAAGCGCCCAGTGCTATCTCTACATGAGACTTGGGAGGAACACATACCGCAACGGCGTCTAAGGAGGGGCTGTCTAGTAGGAAACGATAGTCGGTATAACGCTTATTTATGTGAAAGCGATCGCCAGCCCAATTTAGACAGCCCTTATCAGTGTCCGCTAGGGCGATAACCTCTACACCGGGTAATTTTTTGAGCGCGGGTAAATGGTGATTAACAGATACCCGCCCGCATCCAACGATTCCTAGTTTTACCACATTGGCACCATTCGGCATTATAATTGCTACCTTTTGCTCAAATATGAAATTCCATAGGTCAGCGTTTCATCCACCGGAGTCCCGAATCGAGTATTTTTTTTTGCGGATTAAATGCAAAGAGGATTA
>JAKEHC010000195.1 GCA_022615255.1 Candidatus Dadabacteria bacterium
ATTGATATCTATTTTGAGGGTATGTATCTCTTTAAAGGAATGGTAAGTGATTAAGCGCGCCCGGAGGGATTTGAACCCCCGACCTTCGGATTCGTAGTCCGGCGCTCTATCCAATCTGAGCTACGGGCGCATGGTAAGAAATCTACATAACATTTCTAAGGTTGTGAATACTCTCTCTCAGCCTTAATAAAACTGGCTTGGACTTTTCAAACAATATTTTTGTAGTATGCTTCCTTAGAGCTGTATCTCGAAGAAGATCCACAAAATTGATTTAATTGGATAAAAAAGGTGTATTAAGGAGATGATAACATATGTGGTTTATCGTTAAGATCACCAAAAATAGCGATGAGGTCAATATAGAAAAGGCTTTTGACAGCTTTGAGACCTGCTGGGATGTATATAACGAATACCTAAAATCACCATATAAAGTTGAGAATGCATTTTTGAGAATATGTTCTGCAAACAGTGAAAGTGAAGTCATAGACGATATTAGAGCAAAAAGGCGTGAGGACAAGGAAATAGCAATTAAGGAAAAAGGCACACCTGAAAGGATTATTAAAGAATGGGCTAAGGTTTACGGTGTTGACTTGAACAAAGCAGCAGAATTTACAACTGAAAAATTCCGCGAAGGAAAACCGAAGGATGTATGGGCTTCTGAGACATCTCAGAAGCTAAAGGATATTGACTTCAAAGCCATCGACGGAAAGGTGGTTAAACATACTTTCAAAGAACCTGAATTCGCCCGCGTAGATTTTAGAAGGATTATCTCAACGAATAAAGGCACATTCCATAAAATAGAGAGTTACAAGCTAAAGAGTGTAAATGGAAGATGGTTTATTGACGAAGTAGAAGTGAGAGAGGCAGGAGCAGACCTAGGCGGTGGAGAGGAATAACGCTATCCTGCATTTTTACGCCCGGAATCCGACCGATTTAGTTCTTTATACCTGAAACAATTCACCACGTGGTCATTCACCATTCCGACTGCCTGCATAAAGGCATAGCAAATCGTAGAGCCAACAAATTTAAATCCCCTTTTCTTCAAATCCTTGCTCATTCCATCAGATTCTTTCGTTGTTGCCTGAAGTTCTGAAAGAGACTTGAGTTTATTATAGATCGTCTTACCACCAACGAATTGCCATATATATTTATCAAAAGACCCGAACTCATCTTGAATTTTCAGAAATTTGTTAGCATTGGTGACGGCTGCCTCAATCTTCAAGCGGTTGCGAATAATACCAGGATCACCCAGAAGCCGCTTTATATCCTTCTCGGTGTAGCAGGCGATTTTAGCCGGATCAAAATTATGAAACGCCTTACGGTAGTTTTCCCGTTTCTTTAAAACTGTCTCCCAGTTGAGTCCAGCCTGTGCACCCTCCAGAACAAGAAGCTCAAATAGTTTTCTGTCATCGTGCACCGGCTCGCCCCACTCCTTATCGTGGTATTCAATCATAAGAGGGCTTTTAGTTGGCCAAGAGCAACTCTGTTTTAGCTTTTTCTTCATTCTGAGAGAACTCGTCTAATACAATATGGCGGAGAGGGTGGGATTCGAACCCACGAGGGAGTTTTAGCCCCCTACTCGCTTAGCAGGCGAGTGCCTTCGGCCTCTCGGCCACCTCTCCTACAACTAGGTAGTAAAAAATAACCAAACGTCCTATTCGTGTCAAACATAAATACGGTATTTGCCGTTGTATAGATCTGTTTATTCATTAATTCCCCTCTGTAGAGACGCATTGCAATGCGTCTCTACATTATTACGATAGTTCAATTACATTCTAAAACGGAGGTTAGTAAAAATTAAGACACCCTAGCAAGCTCCAATCTACCACCCCATCTCCTTAAAACTTCTTCCGTCAAACCAGGGTAATCAGTTAGTGTTGGCGATTCCTTAACAGTCCTAAAGGCTTCTTCTCTAGCCTCAGCGAGAATCCTTGCATCCCTAATCAAATTTGCAAACCTGAATTCAGGAAGACCTGATTGTTTTGTTCCAAGAAAATCCCCTGGACCTCTTATCATAAGATCTGCCTCGGCTATTCTAAACCCGTCGTTTGTTTTCTCTAAGACTAAAAGTCTTCTTTCAGCCTCTTCACTTCTCTTATAACCCGAGATTAGGATACATACAGATTCATGCTCCCCTCTTCCTATTCTTCCCCTGAGCTGGTGAAGCTGGGAGAGACCGAACCTCTCAGCGTTTTCCACAACCATTACAGTCGCGTTAGGAATGTCTACTCCGACTTCTATCACAGTGGTTGAAACAAGTATATCTATATCATGAGAAATAAACCTTCTCATTACCATGTCTTTCTCTTCCGTTTTCATCCGCCCATGAAGAAGGCTTATGCGTAACTCCGGAAAAATTTTATTTTGAAGCTCTTCCGCCATTAGTCTTGCATGCTTTAAATCTTTAAAATCCGGACTCTCTGACTCTTCTATCATAGGATAAACAACATAAACCTGCCTTCCCTTTTTTACCTCTTCACGAACAATATCGTAAGCCTTTTTGCGTGTGCCCTTTTCTTCATAGAAGACCAGTGTTTTTATCTGTTTTCTTCCAGGCGGCATCTCCTCCAAGACTGAAACATCCAGATCGCCATAGACTGTCATAGCGAGGGTTCTAGGTATAGGGGTCGCTGTCATAACAAGCACATCAGGATTAGTGCCCTTGCCCCTTAACTCCGCCCTCTGCATTACCCCAAACCTGTGCTGTTCATCAATAATGACAAAACCGAGCTTTTTAAACTCTACTCCTTCTTCGATTAGCGCATGCGTGCCGACGGTGATATCAGCTTCTCCGGTCTTTATGGCTTCATAATAATCATCCCTTTCCTTTTTGCTTAAACCACTCGTTAAAACTACGACCTTAACACCAAGGCTCTTAGTAAGGTGCAGAATCGATCTTAGATGTTGTTCGGCGAGGAGTTCCGTCGGTGCCATTATCGCCGACTGGTATCCACTCTCAACCGCCTTCAGCATCGATAGCAAAGCTACTATTGTTTTTCCGCTCCCCACATCTCCCTGAAGGAGCCTGTTCATCGGACTTTCCTTCATCATATCCCTTTCTATTTCAGCGATCACGCGCCTCTGTGCGGAGGTCAAACTGAACGGAAGTTTCCTGATGAGCCTTTCAGTAAGCTCTCCAGTTGGTTGAAAAGCTATTCCCGGCATTATAGCAACATCGCGTTTCTTTAAAGCAAGCCCGAGTTCCATGAAAAAGAACTCGTTAAATGAAACCGTTCTATGAGGGATTGAATCATAAACCGAAGCATTGTCAAAAAGATCTACCAGTGCATCGGAATCACCTGAAAAGTGTACCCTTGATAAAGCGTCACCTAAGTTTATTATACGTCTTTTTCGTTTTATCCCTTTCGGAACATAGTCAATCACTTTAGGACAGTAAGCATCTACTACTGTCTTCATTATGCTCCTGAGTCGCCTCTGTTTAATGCCTTCGGTAAGCGGATAGATCGGCACGATACGATTAAAGTTAAGAAAATCTTTCTCGAGATCCTCGTCGTTATCGATTATCTCCGTGTCCTCAGGCTTTGGATGTATTACCTGAAGTGAATCGGAATATCTATCTATCGTTATCTCTCCGCTCAATATCACCTTTGCTTCCTTCTTATAAACAGCACGCAAATATTTTTCATTAAATTGAAACCAGATAAGGTTAAGCCTGCCCGTTCCATCTGACAGGACCACTTGAAAAAGCTCCCTTCGTTTCGTCCGTAATCTCCCGGCAACAATTATCTTACCCATAACAGTTTCACGTTTAAAAGGTCTAAGCTCAGATATTTTCTTTATACGTCTTCTATCCTCGTACCTTCTTGGAAAATGGTAAAGAGCATCTTCTACACTTTTTATTCCCTTTTTTGCCAGAATCTCAGCAATCCTGGGTCCAACGCCCTTTACGTACTGAATCGGAATTTGAGAAAAATCCTCATTAATTGAAGTTTCTTTCACCACTGAATGGGTTATCTGAGGTGCATGAGAATAGGCTGGGTTTCTATCTTTCTTTAAACCCGCTATAGCGTCTAATGATCTTTCTATTAATCTTTTTTTACTATTAAGCTCTAATTCTTTATAACCAGAGAATGACTTTTTAAGGGTTTGGATTACACTAAGGTCGGCACCGGATAGGCTAAGAGAAAGGGCTTTTATAGTTAAATCAGATACTAAATGGTCAAGGTTTTTTACTTTACCAATATTTAGAAAATCATTTTTAGAAGCGAATTTAAGCGGTTTCTCTATTGCTTCCAGTATCCTAAGAAGTTCCTCACTCATTGCCAATAATCTTACTGTTTCTTACATACAGATTTCAAGTTGGCTCGAGTATTAAAGAAGATTATTTAATGTCTTTAAAGTATAAAGAAATACCTAAGTAAGCAATTTGTAGTTCAAATGAATGCAGATACAACTGAGATGCAATGAAAGATGATAGGAATGATGGCAGAATTTATGCCTAAATCAAACCGCGTTTTAAGCCAGGCTATTTCCCAGGATAGCAAAACAGCAACATTAAAGCTGGTCGGCATCAGTACCATGAATAACAAAGAAACATATGGCAATGTCTCTCTTGTTAAAGAGGTTTCATGGAAAATCGATACCGAAAGTTGGTCTAATACACAGAAATAACTCGAGTTAAAGCCGACGACAATCCATTTACGTGTTGGAGAAAAGCAGGCACCTGATTAATCGTTTCATGCATCATATCCCTTTGCTTGAGACTTCCCATCCGGCTTCTTTTTAGCAGGATTTTTCCTAAAGGACTTCCTTTTGGACTCCTTCTTACTTTCTTCACCCACCTCTTTGCCCTCATCCACTCTATCTCCGCCTTCATTTTGAATATCTTTAAGACGTTTTATATTTTTACATTCAGGGTAACCACTACAGCCGAGGAA
>JAKEHC010000196.1 GCA_022615255.1 Candidatus Dadabacteria bacterium
AGATATTTCTTTGTTTCTTCTACTACCACCTTTGAGAGTCCTAGGAGTCCGACAAGGTTTGGAAAAGCCATGAGTCCGTTCATTATGTCCGCAAAAGTCCAGACAAAATCCAATTTCACAACAGCGCCTACCAAAACCATTAAGGTAAAAAGAACCCTATACGGTTTTACGGCACGCTCTTTGAATATATACTCTACAGCCTTCTCCCCATAGTAACACCATCCAAGGACAGTAGAATAGGCAAAAGCGGCGAGGCTTATCGCTACAATATTGTCACCGATTTGTTTTGGAATTCCTTGTTCAAATGCAAGTGTTGAAAGCGAAGCACCAGTCTCGCCACTTGTCCAAACGCCGCTTGAAATGATAACGATTCCCGTGAAACTACATACAACAATCGTATCTATGAAAGTCTGAGTCATGGAGACCAATGCTTGCCTTACCGGGTTTCTTGTCTGTGCGGCAGCGGCGGCAATAGGAGAGCTACCAAGACCCGACTCATTCGAGAATATACCCCTAGCCACCCCCATTCTTACTGTGTGACTTACCACTGCTCCCATAAACCCTCCGGCGGCAGCGGTAGGAGTAAAGGCGTGATAGAAGATTAGACGGAATGCGTCAGGAACGTTCTGCCAATTGACAAAGATTGAAATTAAAGAACCAATTATGTAGAAGACTATCATAAATGGAACTATTACACATGCCGCCTTTGCAATGCTTTTAATCCCCCCAATCACGACAAGTCCAGTTGCGATGCACATCGCAACCCCTGAAACCCAGTGAGAAACGCCAAAAGTAGAATTAAGTGCATCTGCCACAGAGTTTGACTGAACCATGTTTCCTATCCCAAATGCCGCAATAGACGCAAATATAGCAAAGAGCATCCCAAGCCATCTCAATCCAAGCCCATTTGAGATGTAATACATGGGACCTCCGCTCATAGTGCCAAACTTGTCTACCTCTCTGTATTTTATTGCAAGCACTGCCTCTGAGTATTTTGTCGCCATACCGAAAAGCCCGGTGAGCCACATCCAGAACATCGCTCCGGGTCCTCCTGCCGCAATTGCAGTTGCGACCCCTGCGATGTTTCCTACCCCAACCGTTGCGGAAAGGGCAGTCATCAGTGCCTGGAAATGTGAAATATCACCCTCTGATTCTCTTTCTTCTCTTCTTTTTATTAAGGCAATGTATAAAGAGGGAATAAGGGCGCGGAACTGGATTCCTCTTAAGATTATAGTGAGGTATATTCCAGTTCCTAAGAGAAGCGTTATAAGAGGCAATCCCCACACAAAGCCGCTTATATCAGAAAGGATATCAATGAGTTTTTCTTGTATGGGTTTATACCTCCGTTTTTAGAAATATCATTTTAACAATATAAGAGTCAGATAGTAAAGGAAGTTGTACTTTCATCAAACCTGGAGGAATAGAAAGAGGTCATAAGAAAAAAAGTGGAAACACTCATATGAAAGTCTATTTCCTGGAAAGCGAAAATGGAAAGCGAAAAACCATCGCTAATCAGCTATAAACACACAATAAATAATGACCATACGGTTTCGCTTTCCAAAACAGGAAAGCGTGGAAAGCGAGATGAAAAACTGGGAAGCGAAATTGAATGGGAGAATAAAGATGAGAAAATTGACCGGTGGGATATATGAGGAGAAAACAGGCGAAGACTTAGTTCTTCGTTGATAGTAAAGGAAGTCATACATCTTGTTGAAAAAATAGCCACGCCTATTATTCTTTGTATGGACAGAATAATCTTCTGTCCCTACGAAGATAAAAAGATGATAGCAAAAGGGATTTTACCAAATATAACCTACAGATGCTGCTGGGTATGGTATAGGAATTTAGTCGTCTGGACCAAGTTTTATAAATCAAGCATAGTTGCCAATCTGGGAGAGCCGTTGTTATACCTACTTGCTCTTGGCTATGGATTTTCTCCTTTGATTTCAGATGTAAACGGAATGAGTTACATGCAGTTTCTTGCTCCCGGATTAATAGCCTACACAGCCATGAATTCTGCAACATATGAGTGCACATTCGGCGCTTATGCCAGGATGACTGCTCAAAAGACTTACAATGCGATAATTTCAACACCTGTAGATATTGACGAGGTGGTTGCAGGAGAGGTCCTACATGGCACAACAAAGGCATTCTTTGCAAGCCTTGCTATGATGGTTGTTCTTTCTCTTTTTAAGCTTATACCTGCTATTACAGCCTTACTTGTTCCTTTTGTAGTTCTCATTACAGGCTTTGTTTTTGCATCTCTAGCAATGCTTTTTACCTCTTTTACTCAATCCTGGGACTTTTTCAGCTATTATTTCACGCTACTCATTGCTCCACTTTATTTTCTCTCAGGGATATTCTTTCCACTTTCTACGATGCCCAAATGGGTAACGGATATCGCCTGGTTTAATCCGCTTTATCACTCTGTCGAGCTTACGCGAGGGCTTGTTATGGGGAATCTTAGGTTGGTTATGATTGAAGATGCTCTCTGGCTTTTAATATTCGGAAGCCTTGTTTTCGTTTATGCGGTAGCGAGAATTAGGAAAAGAATAATTGTTTAAATTAACCACGAATGAACACAGATTTACACGAATTAAATAATCTTTTCATTTGTGTCAATTCGTGGCTAAAAAATAAAAACCTACTCAATTTTCAAAACTACAAATTCTCTTATTCCCCCAGGTGTCTGGACCCGGACTTCATCCCCTTCCTGCTTTCCTAGAAGCGCGCGCCCGATTGGGGATATAACGGATATAAGTCCATTTTCAGGCTCTGATTCGTCAGGACCGACGAGCTGATAAGTCACTGGATCGTCTGTTTCTATCACCTCAAGTGTAACGCGAACACCAAAAATAACACGGTCTTTATTTGTCAATTTCGATGGGTCGATCACATCAGCCCTTGCTATCTTACTTTCTAGTTCTTTAATCCTCGCCTCTATAAATCCCTGCCTATCTTTTGCCGTATCATACTCGGCGTTCTCCGTAAGATCACCAAATGCCCTTGCGTGCTCGATCAGTTTTATTACCTCAGGACGGTCGACGGCTTTAAGCCTCTTTAGCTCTTCTTGCAGTTTTTTATATCCTTCAGGTGTAATAGGAACCCTTTCAATTGACATTTCCGTTCCTCCCACTTTTTTGTGTTTCGTGAATCGGGGTTTGCGATTCGTGGTTATTTACATTATACATAATCATGCTTTACGAATCACTATAATAATCCTGTAGTGCCCTTACATCTAACCCTTCCTTTTTTAGAACCTCTATTGCTCCCACGGCTGCTCTTGCACCTGATATTGTAGTGTAATACGGCACGTTCTGAACAAGCGCAGTTCTCCTGATTGAATATGATTGAGCTATCTCCTTCTCTCCAAACGTAGTGTTTATTACAAGCTGCACCTCGCCGTTTTTCAAATGGTCAACGATGTTGGGCCTCCCTTCTATAACCTTATTTACGATTTTACAACTGATTTTTTGATTTTCGAAATACCTGCCTGTTCCTTGGGTTGCGACAATACCGAAACCCAGTTCTTGAAGATTTCTCGCAATGCTTACCGCTCTCGGCTTGTCCTCGTCTTTTACGCTTATAAAAGCCGCCCCTGAAAGAGGCAGATTAGTCCCAGCCGCAATCTGAGCCTTGGCGAATGCCCGCTTAAGCTCCTTGTCAATTCCCATTACCTCCCCTGTGGATTTCATCTCGGGCCCTAAAATCGTATCCACACCGGGAAACCTTATAAATGGAAACACAGACTCCTTCACGCAAATATGCCTTGGAACGACTTCTTTAGTAAACCCTAGCTCCTCTAAGCCTCTTCCTGCCATAAGTTTTGCGCCTATTTTTGCAAGAGGCACTCCGATTGCCTTGCTTACGAATGGAACGGTGCGGCTTGCCCTGGGATTTACCTCAAGCACGTAGACGTCCCTATTTTTTACGGCAAATTGTACATTTACCAAACCGATGACACGAAGCGCCAGAGCCAATTCGCGTGTCTGGCGCTTTATTTCATCAACTAAATATTGTCCGATAGAAAAGGGAGGAAGCACCATTGCGCTGTCGCCAGAATGAACGCCGGCTTCCTCGATATGCTCAAGAACCCCGCCAATCACGACCATCCTACCGTCTGAGAGGGCATCAACGTCAACCTCTATAGCGTCTTTCAGAAATTCGTCCACAAGAATCGGATGATTCGGAGAAACCTCTACCGCCTGCCCGATATAACGTTTGAGCGACTCCTCTGTGTAGACGACCTCCATCGCTCGTCCGCCCAGGACATAAGACGGTCTTACGACAACCGGATATCCGATCTTAGACGCAACCCTGAGAGCCACATCCTCGCTTCTCGCAATACCGCTTTCGGGCTGAGTAAGTCCAAGCCTTTGGATTAAATCGCGAAACCTTTCCCTATCCTCCGCAAGGTCGATACTCTCAGGCGAAGTGCCTATTATCCTTGCGCCATTTTTCTCAAGAGGAATTGCAAGCTTAAGCGGGGTTTGCCCCCCAAGCTGAACTATAATGCCGTCGGGTCTCTCCCTTTCTATTATTGCCAGTGTGTCCTCTCTTGTTAAGGGCTCGAAGTAAAGCCTGTCCGATGTGTCGTAGTCCGTGCTTACAGTTTCAGGGTTGCAATTTACCATGATTGTTTCAAACCCCTCTTCTTTCAGAGCATATGATGCGTGGACACAGCAGTAATCAAACTCTATCCCCTGCCCTATTCTATTCGGACCGCCCCCGAGGATTACGATTTTCTTTTTATCAGTTGGATGCGCCTCATCTTCTCTTCCGTATGTCGAATATAGATAAGGTGTATACGCCTCAAACTCTCCAGCGCATGTGTCAACCATTTTGTAAACCGATTTAACTCCCTGAGACTGTCTTTTAGCCGATATCTCATCTTCCGAGCTTTCTAGAAGCCCGGCTAATCTAACATCTGAGAACCCGAACTCCTTTGCACGCTTGAGTATGCCATTTAGCATATTGACTTTAGTATCTTGCTTTTCAGTGGCTGGAGCGTTAATGGCATTAAACGCCTTAATCCTTTCTTCCATCTCCACAATCTGTTTTATATTATGAAGAAACCAAGGATCAATCTTGGTAAGCTGATAAATCTCATCAACACCGATTCCGCATCTTATTGCGTCAGCCAGATACCAGAGCCTTTCGTGATTGGGAGTTCTTATGTTTCTTCGAATGGTCTCTATATCCCTAGATTTAGGCTCAAACCCATATGAGTCAATCTCAAGGGAGCGCATCGCTTTTTGAAGCGCTTCTTTAAAAGTTTTTCCAATCGCCATTACCTCTCCAACGGATTTCATCTGAGTGGTAAGGGATGGCTCCGTTTGGGGAAACTTCTCGAAATTAAACCTCGGAATCTTTACAACAACGTAATCAATAGTAGGCTCAAATGAAGCTGGTGTGTAGCGGGTAATGTCATTTGGAATCTCATCAAGCATATAGCCTACTGCTAGTTTTGTTGCGATTTTTGCGATTGGAAAACCCGTGGCTTTTGATGCAAGAGCCGAGCTTCGTGAAACCCGTGGGTTCATCTCTATCACAACCATTCGCCCATCCTTCGGATTAACGGCGAACTGAATGTTTGACCCGCCTGTATCAACCCCTATTTCCCGGATCACCCTGATAGCCGCATCACGCATTATCTGATATTCCTTATCAGTGAGCGTCTGAGCCGGCGCAACCGTAATGCTGTCTCCGGTGTGCACCCCCATCGGGTCAAAATTCTCAATCGAGCACACTATTACAACGTTATCCATTCCATCCCTCATCACCTCAAGCTCATACTCCTTCCAACCTAAGACCGATTCCTCTATCAGAATCTCTTTCACAGGACTTGCATCCATGCCAGCCTTAGAGAATTCTTCAAACTCCTCTCTGTTATATGCGATGCTTCCGCCAGTGCCTCCAAGGGTAAAAGAAGGGCGGATTATCGCTGGAAACCCTACCTTTTCTACAACATCCCATGCTTCGCTCATCGAATTAGCCGTTCCACTAAGCGGCACCTCGAGTCCGATTTGAATCATGGATTTCTTAAAAAGCTCTCTATCCTCTGCCTTTTTTATGGCGTGGAGTTTCGCTCCAATAAGCTCTACCTTGAATCTATCCAGAACTCCCGACTCCGAAAGCTCTACGGCGACATTAAGCGCAGTCTGTCCACCTAGTGTGGGAAGAAGCGCCTCAGGGCGCTCCTTCTCTATTATCTTGCTGACGATTTCTGGAACGATAGGCTCAATATATGTCCTATCCGCCATAGAGGGGTCGGTCATAATAGTCGCCGGATTACTGTTTATAAGAATAATCTCATAGCCCTCTTCCTTCAGGGCTTTACACGCTTGTGTGCCCGAATAATCAAACTCACATGCCTGTCCTATTGTGATTGGGCCTGAGCCTACTATCAGTATCTTCTTTATATCCGTTCGTTTAGGCAT
>JAKEHC010000197.1 GCA_022615255.1 Candidatus Dadabacteria bacterium
ATCAGCCTTCTGAGCGTTCATAGCATTTCATTATTTATCCTTATATTTAAATATTGTGATATATAAATTAACTAAAGCTTCTGCTTATGTCAAGAGGTAATCTTGGAAAACTCTTAACTTTCATCTATAACTCCTATTTAACATTAGCTTTATCTTTATGTTTCTAAAAACCACAACAATTCGCTACAGCACAAAGAGGGATCGAGTTTTTATGGATTTACGCCAAGTCACAAAACCGTCAGGTTTAGCCCCCATAAATTAAAGCAATTAGAATCCAGAGGCTCGATACTTATCATTTTTGAATCACCCGTCTCTTAATCTTTAGATTGGTTAAAATAATGTTGTCATTGCGACCCTGAGTGAAGCGAAGGGGAAGCAATCTCAAGGGATTACTTCGGTCGTGGAATTTATCCTGAGTGAAGCCGAAGGACTCCCTCGTAATGAGACCCATAGAGAATTTAACAAGAGAGGTAAATAGAATGAAACTCGAAGGCAAGGTCGCACTCATAACAGGCGGGGGAACGGGGATAGGAAAAGCTACAGCCCTTCTTTTCGCAAGGGAAGGCGCTACAGTAGCAGTGGCTGGAAGAAGGGAAAATAAGCTTGCAGAAACTCTAAAAGCTATTCAAACACACGGCAGTAAGGCTGATTATATAGTAGGCGATATATCTAAAGTAAGCGATACAGAAAGGATTGTTAAAGAGACAGTTAATAGATTTGGAGGCTTGGATATCCTCGTTAATAACGCAGGAGTTTTTAAAGGGATAAAATTAAACGATACTACCGAGGATGCCTTCGACTACATCATGGGTATAAATCTAAAAGGCACTTTCTTTATGTGTAAGCATGCAGTTCCAGAGATTCAAAAAAGAGGTGGGGGCGCAATTATAAACATTGGAACCGCGCTTGGAATAAAGGGATACAGAGGGTCCTCAACATCAGCCTATTCAGCCTCAAAAGCAGGCGTAATTATGCTTACAAAGGCACTGGCGCTTGAGCTTGCCCAACATAAAATCAGGGTAAACTGTGTGTGTCCTGCCGTGGTAGAGACAGAGATATTTGAAACTCTCGGTATCCCTGAAGAAAAGATTCCTGAGCGTATGAAGATGTGGGAGGCGTTCCATCCAATTGGCAGGAATGGAAAACCCGAAGATATCGCACATGCAATACTTTATTTTGCATCCGATGATTCATCTTGGGCTACCGGATCAATACTAAATCTGGACGGAGGAGTCACAGCAGGTTAATTCCGAGCCTAATTATGAGCTTTTCCCTTTTTTAAACAAATTCTTAATCTTCGGGAAAAAAAAGAAGCACACTAAAGCACATTTTCTTGCACCGTGCACTAGATATGGATATATGACTTCTTGTAAAATCAAAGAATGGCGCCCCTACGTTATTGTAGAGACACGCCATGGCGTGTCTCTACACTATGAAAAAGGGGAGAATATTAAAGGCGGACTATCTGTGTTTGAGAAGCAAAGAGGAAAAACAATATGATCCACCCAGACTACATCTACATAGACACCGCATTTGACGGTGTGAAGAATCGAAACAATCTCATTAAATCCTCTGAGCTTTACTCTTACGTCAGAGGGTGGAAGACAGAACATAGTAAGAAAGTACTGGGTGTGGAATATAAACCCTATACAGGCTTCTCGCAAGGCTTGAGGAAGAGAAAGAGGTCGTAAGTGATAAGGGCGGAAGGTTCAACACAAAGGTCTATTTCCTGGAAAACGAGTGGAAAACTAAAATGGAAAACGACAAGCCGCTCCTAATTAACGGTAATCATTCAGAAAATAGTGGTAATGAAAAGTCGTTTTCCAAAACAGGAAATAGTGGAAAACTAAATGAAAAAATGGAAAACGAAAATGGAGGTGAGCATGAAGATGAGAACATTGACCCATGGGATGCAATGTAGCGGCGACCTTCAGGTCATCACAAAAACTGAATGTGGAATATACACCCTTATACAGGCTACTATCAAAGCTAGAGGATGACAAAGAGGTTATGAGTGATAAGACAGGAAAGTTCCATACAAAGCTCTATTTCCTGCAAAACGATTGCAAAACGAAAATGCAAAACGAAAAACTACTCCTAACTAACTGTAATCATTCAGAAAACAATGATGATAAATTTTCGTTTTGCAAAACCCCAAAAAGTGCAAAACGAAACGAAAAATTGCAAAACGAAAATGGAGGGGAGCCTGAAGATGAGAGAATTGACCCATGGGATATTGAAACAACCTGATCCCTGAGGGGATTATTTGTAGGAGCGGCTTCCAGCCGCGATAAGATTAATGTAGCGGCGACCTTTAGGTCGCCATATGGAAGGCAATGTAGGGAAATCTTTAGGTTTCCATAAAATCTTGTGGAATGCTTCAGCCTTCCATTCTAACTGGTATAGTCTATCAGTCTTGCTGGTGGTCTATATAGCAACTTTGTAAAGACACGCCATAGCGTGTCTCTACATCTGTGGGCTGCAGGTGTTGATAAGCTCAGGCAGGGTGCACCTGCCGAATAATATCGAAGCTCATGCTATGAAAGAAGAGCTTATTAATTACCAGATCAGAATAAATGAAAACGCCAATCCACAGTTTGGAGCCTTAAGCGTAGGCGCCCATGACGACCTGGTGACGGCTCTGGACTTGGCTTGCTTGTGCGAAGGGGTATATTCTATGCCAACAGTTTTAAGCGGAGTTAGACGGGAATATTATGATTTGCTAAGTGGGTATTGAGATTGAGATACGAGCGATTTACTCGTAGTGTGTCCACATTCTAATAACCTTAACAACCTTTTCATCTTTAAAGACCTGATAAACAAGACGGTGCTGTTCATTTATCCGGCGTGAATAAGCACCTGTTAAATCACCTACAAGTTTTTCATAAGGTGGTGGTGTTTGGAAAGGATTGTCTCCTAGTATTTTAAGTAGCTTTTCAGATTTGGGTTTAAGGCCGGTAGCGGAAAGTTTTTTAGCATCTTTTTGTGCTTGCTTGGTAAATAACAGTTTCCATTTCACCAGTCCAATTCCTCAGAGCATTCCTCGAGCGGGGTTTTCATACCTTCTAGAAGTGACTCTCTCATGCCGGGAATAGAGAGAAGATAGAGGGTTTCCTTGACTGAGTGCAACTCTTCTTTTAGAGCTTGTAGCTCTCTAGTCAGGTTCTTAACCTCTTCTTTAAGGATCTGAATGTCTTGAGTTTCGGTACTCATTACATGGATATTATACACCATGTCTCTTTATGTTGTCTAATGTTGCTTTGAGTAGAATTTAGGGGGGTCCATCAGCATAGACCCGATTAACCCATTAGCCTAATTCATTATAGAAGTAAAAGAAAATGTAGCGAGGAAGAAATGTTGGGCTGGGTCTCAAGTTTTGACATTGAAGTTAAAGAAAATGCAGAATAAGATTTTAAGGGAACAAAAGTTGAATTTTGTGACCTGACCCTATAGTTCTCAGTTAGCGAGCACGTCGTGTAGACTAACCTTTATCTGATTATTACTGGGGAAAGGAGAATTGATTGATGGATTCAGAAAAAGACCTTAGGCCAATAATCGCTATGATTTTTTTGCCAGGACTATATATTTGCCTTTTTATTTCTGCCGGTCTATCAGTAATCGCAGCCGGATTAATAATATCACTCTTGTATTGGCTTTTTTCCTTTGTTCATCGAATTCCGATTGGGATAATGATATTAATTGCGCTCGGAGGGTTGTTAGGTGTGTTTTATTCCATTCGAGGGGGTTGGAGGGCTATTCAGAAGGTTGTAGTGCGTTGTCATGCTTTAACCATCACAAAGGAGCAGGCCCCTAAACTTTTTGAATTGATTAGCAATCTCTGTACTAAAATGAATAATTCAATTCCAAATAATATAGTGCTTGAACTTGGCATTAATTTCTTTGTTACAGAATCAAAAGTAATTGCTTTTGATGGAGAGTACAAATCCCGTACACTCTGTCTTAGTGCACCAATGATGCATGTTCTTAATCCCGATGAATTAAAAGCAATCATTGCACATGAATTAGCTCATTTTACTGGTTACGACACAGCTTACAGTAAACGCTTTTATCCAGTATATAGGGGGACTTCAAGCGCACTCAATGATATGGCTAATGTAGGAGCTTCGAAAGGGACAATGTTCCCTGGATGTCACTTGCACTTATTATCCCGATGTGGGTGTTGAGGTTATATTTGCAAATGTTTTCGAGGATTGAAAATAGTATAGGCCGTCAAAGAGAACTGCGTGCCGATTATTTTGCTGCTAAGGCTGCATCACCCAAAATAATGGCATCCGCGTTAATAAAGGCCCATGTTTTTGGAACATTATGGCATCAGGTATCGGAGAAATGGATTGTTGATGCACTGAATGAAGGAAAGGTTTTTCGAAATATTTCTGAATTATTCGCCTCAACTTTTCTTTCTGAGAAATCTCTGCAACAAGAAGTTGCAAAGGACTCATCGATGCACTTAACTCATCCAACCGATACCCATCCGAGCCTTAGAGAAAGGTTAACGGCGCTTCATGAAAATCAAATTGAAGTTTTAAGCATAGAAGGGGAAACAGCAGCGAGTTTATTTTTTAATTTGTCATCACATGAAGAAAAACTTACAGAATATGAAACATCAATAATTGCAAAGTATCATCCTAATGTTGATAGAAAAAAATTACAGATCCCAGACTAAGAAACTATTTTTGAAATTTACTCAAAATCAACTAGAGGAATTGGAGTCTTGGGAAGTGAATTTAAGTAAGTGTGTTTCATTCGGATATTAAACCTGAATGGGTCAGCTATAGAAAAAGAATAAACAAAAACCTTATATTTCAAGACCCAATTGTTACAGCTATTTCCTCTTGCAGAGTCAAAAAGTCCCCCTTCCGAATTCCTCGATTTCTTTTTTGGTACTATGTTATATAATTATGTATAATTATAGCTCTTAAAATTGATATCCGAAAATCGGAATAAACTTAGTAAGGGGATACTCAGTGTCTAGTGAAAAACAGATACCAAAACAGGTTGAATATACATTCGAAAAAGCAGATGGATATAGAGTAATACACGTTAATGGTGTGTGGGGTGGAATCACACCCAAAGGAGAAATTAAAATAGAATTGTTCAGTGAATCGCTTAAAAACCCTGAATTCGTCATTCATGAAGTATCCGCTGAAGGTCAGATTGGAGAGGAAATTAAACGGATACCTGAGCAGGAGCTCAATAGATTTACTATAGTTAGAGAACTTCATGTTGGTGCTATTATGTCACCTGATACAGCTGAATTTATCGCTAACTGGTTGCTAGACAAAGTCAAGCAAGCAAAAGGGGTGTGAAATGGCTACACAATTTACTAAATTTAATAGTAGTGATAGAGGGGGATTGTTCGCAGTCTATTTATTCCAAAGTCAAAGCACTGGTATTGGCGAAAAATTACTTCCAAGAAGGTTTGAGCCTTTCTCAGTTAGTCATACATTAAATATTAAATGGAGAGCTGTATTATCCAGCAACCTCGAGTCCGAAACTATAAGTACAGAGCTAAGAACTGCTATCATTAGTGAAATTGCGACTATTAAATCTGTAGAACAGATTTTTGTCAAACAAAAAAATAGAGTAGTTACCATTTGGACAATAATAAATGAGGATGAGAGACAGGTTAGAAGAAATATATATGAAAAAGAAGAAAACGTATTTGATATATTCCCTAAAATTAAACTTGATTTTAATGTTGTAATTAGAGACAATCGTCCATTAGAAGAAATAATATCCTTTGATAGAGAACCGATATACAAAAGGGATTAAAATTTCTTATGCCTTCCCTTTATGAACATAAACAAAAAGCAGAACACAATGAAAGATTTGCTAATAGTCTTGCTCTGAATTCTACTCCTTACTTAGATTGGGTAGTTACAGGTCTTTTTTATTCCGCGATTCATTACATAGATGCCTATTTAGCCAATTTTCAGGGAATTCATCCATATTCACATGAAGATAGAGATGATAAAGTGCTTAGATATTTAAGGAAAATAAATAGAGATTACCGTGAACTTAAGGACGATAGTAAAAATGCCCGATATAATATGCGTAACTTTAGCGTAGATGAAATTCGAAATGTTATATTACCTCGTTTTAAAAATATAAAAAATGCTATAATTGGATCAATCAGTACAACTCCATAAAAGCTTAACCCTATCGCAAGTCATTTCAACTTTGTTAGTATGCAAGTATTAAAAATACCCATTCTACGAATTAGAGCTGAAAAACATTAAAAGACACCCAAATTTCACTCAGAACCGTAGCAGTGCAAATTTAAGGGAAAGTAGCGTTGATAAAGTCCCTGAAACAATTGGTAGCGGGGGGTGGATTTGAACCACCGACCTTCGGGTTATGAGCCCGACGAGCTACCAGACTGCTCCACCCCGCGGCAAAGTTAAAAAGTAATTGTATGTGAGTTTATACCTTCTGTCAAACACGACACGCCTGCTCCTACTGTAATGCACGTAAATTCGTGCCTACAACCTTTTGTAGGCGGAGACTTGTCTCTGCTATTTCTGGCACGAACTGGTGCGACATTGTCGCGGCTGGAAGCCGCTCCTACAACAAACGCACTGTAGGAGCACCATTCCTTCGTTAAAACTCAGGGCAAGCCTGGTGCGACTAATCGAAGCAAGATGCTGCTCCTACAGGTTTCTTGACATAAAAATACCCCTTTGTTAAACCCTCCCAAAATTGTAGGGGCAACCCTTGCGGTTGCCCAAGTAGGGCAGGTGCGAGACCTGCCCCTACGTATATGCAAATATGCCATAGGATAGGTTTTTTAACCCCGCCACACTTGACTATGGATTGAGATTAATGACAATGGTATTATTATAAGGCTATGAATCTGATTGAGAGTAAATCTCAAAAAGGCTTAAAAAGAAATAAAAAAAGAAGTGGTTTTATATCCTTTCTAATAGCATCCATTCTATTCCATATTCTTTTATTCCTGCTAATTTCTCTATATCTTATCCCTTTAAATCAGCAAGCCAAGCCAAAAGAGAAACCAAAAGTTATTGAGATTACCGACTTGCCCGTTCCTAAAGAAAAGGAAACCAAACCCCCAAAAGATGCTAAGCGCTATGCTGAGAGGTCTCATCAAACACCCAAAGAAACGACAAAGGATAATTTTACAAAAAAGGGTAGTGTCAGTCCGCTCCCTCAACCAAGAAAACAACAGCAGAAAAGGGTAGCAAAAAGGGAGGTAGAGAAACGAAAGAAAGATACCGGCAGAAAATCCCCACAAGTTGCATCTCTTCCAAAAAAGGTTGAAAAGGAAATAACACCGCCTAAAGAAAAATCCGAAAAAGAAAAACTTGCAAGTATCACCAAGAAGGAGCTATTTAATGCACCATCTAGCCAGGTTTTTGAGCAGGGTCCGAGGGAGTTTGAGGGGTCAAGGGATGTAAAGCAAAAAGAAGATACTGTAGATCTAAACACAATTGAGTATAAGTATTTTTCATACTTCGCAAAACTTAAACAGAAAATAGAGCAGGTATGGAATTATCCAGAAGCATCTAGGCTAAGAGGCGAACAGGGAGAGCTTTTCCTTGTGTTTAGTATTAAAAGAGACGGGTATCTCGAGGATGTGAAAATGATAACCCCTTCCGGATACGAACGCCTGGATGACGAAGCGGTACGTGCTATAAGAGTCGCTTCCCCATTCAGCCCATTTCCCAAAAGCTGGGAATTAGAAAGGCTAAACGTGAAAGCGACTTTCAGGTATGAGATTAAATATGGATGGACTGTGGAGTGAGCAAGTAAGGCACCAATTCTATTCTAATAATGAATCTTCATTTTATTGATATGCCTTGATCGCCCTTTTTTCTCTTTGTAACCTCGCCGATAATTTTAACCCTTTCGCCCATTCTCTTGAGTTTCCTCAAAACCGCGTCTGCATCCTTCTCAGAAACAACTAGAACCATACCTATCCCGCAGTTGAACGTCCTAAACATCTCTTGTCTGTCTATCCGACCTGCAATCTTAATCAACTTCATAAGCGGAGGAATCTCCCACGAAGATGAATCCAGAAAAACCTTAGAGCTTTTAGGGATTACCCTCGGAATATTTTCTAAAAGACCCCCACCTGTTATATGCGCTATAGCGCCGATTTTAAACTCCCTTTTGAGAGAAAGAATCGTCTTTACATAAATACGAGTAGGCTCTAAAAGCTCTTCGCCAAGCGGGCGATTAAGAGGGCTTGGAATATCTGACAAATCTAATTTTAGTTTTCCGAGAAGAACCTCTCTCGCTAGCGAATACCCATTTGAATGAAATCCACTTGACATGAGCCCTATCACAACATCACTCGGCTTAACCTTTGACCCATCTATTAACTGACCGCTGTCTACTATTCCTACAACAAAACCTGCTAAATCGAACTCTCCCTTGTTATAGAACCCTGGCATCTCCGCTGTTTCGCCTCCGAGGAGAGCGCATCCCGCTTGCTTGCAGCCTTCAATAATTCCCTTGATCACCTCTACACCATCTCTTGGCTTCAACCTTGATGTGGCAAGATAATCAAGAAAAAAAAGCGGCTCCGCGCCAGATGTGACTATATCGTTAACACACATCGCCACAAGATCAATACCTATCGTGTCAAGCTTTCCCGTCATGAAGGCAATCTTCAGTTTTGTGCCTACTCCATCCGTTGATGCGACAAGAAGAGGCTTCTTGTATTTCTCGAAAGGTATTGAATAAAGACCGGCGAAACCTCCTATGCCTCCCGCCACACTCTTATTATAAGTTGATCTTACAAGCGGCTTTATAAGTTCGACAAATTTATTGCCAGCCCCTATGTCAACACCGGCATTCTTATAAGTAAAACCCTTTCCCATGAAATGGAAGAATACACAAGAGCGTTCCTTTGTCTAGTAACAAAATGCCCATATCATCTTAAAAAATTTTTCAATCTTTGATAAAATCCCTTGACAACAATATTTTTTGTTCTATCATCACACTTAGAGTAAAATGCTTTATAACATAAAATTCAAACACAGGAGGAAAGAATAAAAAGATGAGCGAGTTCTCCGATTCGGAGGAGCCTCCATACCGACGCTTTTGGGCTGACGTAAGCGAGAATGAATGGAGAGATTGGAAATGGCAATTAAAAAATAGAATAAGAACCTTCCAGCAGTTAGAAAAGCTGCTTCCCTTTACAGAAGACGAGGAAGAAAGAATAAAGCGAGTTATTTCTACCTACCACGTATCAATTCCACCTTATTATTTTTCCCTTATTAATCCTGATGACCATGATGATCCGATAAGAAAACAGGCTGTGCCTACGCCTGAAGAGATCGAGATTAAACTCGGCGAAGACGACCCGCTGGATGAAGAGGACGATTCCCCAGTTGAAGGACTCACACACCGTTACCCAGATAGAGTTCTCATGTATATAGCCAGTTTCTGCCCCGTTTATTGCCGCCACTGCACCAGAAAAAGAGAATGGCTTGAAGGTGAATACCAAAGAACGCCAGAAGAGCTTGATCGAATGCTGGCTTATATAAGAGGGCATGAGGAGATAAGGGACGTAATTATTTCAGGAGGCGATCCGCTTGCCTCTCCAATCCATAAGCTTGAATACATCCTTCAAAACCTCCGTGCCATCCCTCACATAGACGTCATCAGAATTGGATCCAGGGTTCCTGTTTTTCTGCCGATGAGGATCAACGACGAGCTCACTTCCATATTGGAAAAATATGGTCCGATATGGATAAACACCCATTTTAATCACCCTAACGAAATCACCCCTTACTCAGAAGAGGCTGTGCTCAGACTCCTTAAAGCCGGCTGCCCCGTTAACAATCAGGCAGTCCTGCTTAAAGGTGTAAACGACGACCTCGAAACGATGAAGAGCCTCCTTAGGGGTCTTCTTAAAATCCGTGTAAGACCTTATTACCTTTTCCACTGCGACCCGGTAAACGGCGCAGCGCATTTTAGAACCTCGGTATGGAAAGGAATAGAGATAATCGAGGGGCTAAGGGGTCATATCTCAGGACTCGCAATACCGACGTATGTTGTTGACGCTCCTGGCGGCGGAGGAAAAATCCCGCTTATGCCAAACTACATGCTTTCCGCCTCCGATGATGCGGTTATTCTGAGAAATTACGAGGGCGTGATTGTAAAATACGACCCTGATGGCCGCCTTAGAAAGGGCAAAAACGGAAACCATAACAAAAATGGCAACCGCAAAAATAACGTATCCAGAGAGGCAACCCCTATAGGAATATCCGGACTATTTGAGTCCGATGAGACTTCTATTATACCCCGCGATCTCCCAAGGGTTCGAAGAAGGAGAACCGCTATATGAGGATTGGGATAGCGTTCGATCTAAAGAGGAAGCCATTCTCAAATCTTCCCGAGGACATATTTGAAGAGCTAGACTCGATAGAAACTATAGAGGCGATTGAATCTGTCCTTAAGAATGCAGGACATGAAACGGTAAGGCTGGGCGGTGGAAAGGATTTTTTACTCTCTATTCTCAACACGCAGGTTGACATTGTATTTAACCTTGCCGAGGGCTTGGGAGGAAGGTCTAGAGAAGCTCATGTGCCTTCCGTCCTAGAGCTCCTCGGAATTCCTTATACGGGCTCAGATCCTCTTACACTTTCACTTACCCTCGATAAAGGGATGACTAAAAGGGTGGTGGGGAGTGCCGGGGTTTTGACGCCTAAGTTTAAAGTACTGAGTGATTTAAATTCGTTAAACCGTGACCTTGGACTTAACTACCCTCTAATCATAAAGCCTTTGTGGGAAGGGTCGAGTATGGGAATTAGAAGAGATTCTAGAGTAGAAAATTTTACAGGGCTTAAAAAAAAGCTCGAATGGCTTATTAATTCGTATGGAGAGCCTGCCCTTGTTGAAGAGTTTATCGAAGGGGAGGAAGTAACTGCAGGCGTAATTGGGAATGAGAACGCACATGTAATTGGAATGATGATGATAAAGCCTAGAATCGGAGATCAAAGGGATTTCATCTACTCGCTTGAGGTAAAGAGAAACTGGAGAGAAGAGGTAGAGTACATTTCTCCACCCCCTCTCTCTAGCCATACGCTTGACGAGCTTTCTCGCTCTGCGCTGCTTGCCTACAAAGCCCTTACATGCAGAGACATTGCAAGGCTGGATTTTAGAATCGGAGTGGATGGCAAACCATATTTCCTTGAAGCAAATCCCCTTCCCGGGCTAAATCCTGAAACTGGTGACTTACCAATTATGATTGAAAAGGAGGGGATACCATATGCCGAACTCATACTCACAGTCCTCTATAACGCCCTTAGGCGAAATCGGCTTGCGGCTAAAAGTCGGGCTCGTGTTTAACGACCCATACTTTTCCGGTAAGGGAGTATATAGCGGAACCGAAGAGGACGTATTGAGAGAGGTTCAGGCTGTCTTTAAGGCTCTAGAGGAGTCAGGCCATGTAGTGGAGCCGCTTCCTGTCACCGACGACTTTTCAACATTCTTTAAAGATATCTCCTTAAAAAACCTGGATGTCGTTTTCAACCTATGTGAAAGGATGTGGGATGACTCTTCGGGTGAGATCCTTATGGCTCATTTATTTGAGACAATGGGAATTTCTTTCACAGGCTCTGACTCGAGAGCGCTCTGGCTGGGGCTTAATAAAGATAAGGCAAAAACAGCGCTTTCTCTATTTGGAATTCGAACGCCGCATTTTAAAATGTTTGCAACGAAGAAAGACGCCTTAGACGATTTAAATTTCCCTCTTATAATCAAACCTAACCTCGAGGACGGAAGCCTAGGCATTGAATCAACGTGCGTCGTATTGGACGTTAAATCCCTAAGGAAGAAGGTAAAGGCAATGCTTGAGGAATTTAAAAGGCCCGTTATTGTGGAAGAATACATAGACGGAAGAGAGTTTAATATTTCGATTTTAGGTGATACTGCGATTGCAGTAGGTGAAGTAGAATTCAATCTACCCGAGGGTGAGCCTAAGGTTGTAACCTACAATGCAAAGTGGGTTAAAGAGAGCAACGAATACAAGAACACAACCACAGTCTGTCCCGCCAATCTAAATAAGAAAACTGAAAAAAGAATAAAAGACATAGCCCTAAAAGCCTCCAAGGCAATAGGATGCAGAGACTATGCAAGAGTGGACATGAGAATGGACAGCCTTGGAAATGTATTCGTTATAGAGGTAAACCCCAATCCAGATATATCACCAGAATCAGGTTTTTCAAAGGCTCTAAAAGCCGCTGGTATCAGCTACCAGAGATTTGTCAATCAGGTTATAGGATTTGCGATTCAGAGAAAGAAAGCGAGATATTATGACAGTAATAGTAAGGAGCTTGGAAACACAGCATAGGGAAAGGATCGAATGTATTCTTGCCGAAGTAAATGTATTTTCCTCAGAAGAAATTAAAGTAGCGCTTGAGTTAGTGGATTCATGCCTTTCTGGTACCCCGGATTATATCATAAAGGTAGCAACGGACGAGAACGGTATTACCCTCGGTTATATATGCTACGGTAAGATTCCATTGACAGACGCTTTATGGGATATCTATTGGGTTGTTGTTTCTCGTGAATCTCAAAATA
>JAKEHC010000041.1 GCA_022615255.1 Candidatus Dadabacteria bacterium
AAGCCAGAGGTCGCGGGTTCGAATCCCGCATCGCCCGCCAATGATTTCAGGAACTTACGGCTGTATGAACACCTCTCTTGTTATGGTTTATTTACAAGTACACTCAAACGCAACATCAATAGTTAATGAACACCTGTATAAGGCTAAGTGGCAAAATTGTGAGATTCCTGATGTTCATGGGATTATTTCTACAACTTGAGTTATTCTAAATTTCTGCCCTTTTATATGTAGCTAGACTAAACCCTCTTATAATTATTTCATCGCCAGAACTTATTTTCTCTGGAAGAAGGGTTCCAGGACCATTCCACATATTATCAGAAGAGTCTAAAACCCTCTTCCATTTTCCTTCAGAAGTAGAAACTTTAATCTTTTGTTCCTTTTTGTTAAGGTTGAAGATAGAAAATATGTAACTGCTGTCTTTCCATCTTTCCATAAATAGGATCCTTTCTTTCTCAAGCCCCCAAACATCAAGGTTATCTTTGCTAAGATTCGAGAGCGCTGGAATTTCTTTTCTTAACTTTATTAGACTCCTGTAGAAATCGAATAAGACCTTATGTTTTCCCTCTTTTCTTTTCTCCCAGTTTATTTTTGACCTTAAAAACGTCTCTATAGCCTGAGGGTCAGGTGGTTCTTCAGTCCAACCAAATGCTTTAAACTCTTCCTTTCTTCCTTTTCTCACAGCTTCAATGAGATCAGGATCAGAATGGCTCGAAAAGTAAATGAAAGGGGCTTCCTCTCCATATTCCTCTCCCATGAAGAAAAGAGGAATAAAAGGAGAAAGAAGCACAAGACCTGCTGCAAGCTTTAACCCCTCGAAAGAAACCAAGTTGGAAAGCCTTTCTCCGAGCATCCTGTTTCCTATCTGATCATGATTCTGAGAAAAGATAACAAATTGCTCTCCGGGTCTATCCTTTGAAGAATTTCCATGCCTTCGTTTTCTGTATTTAGAATACACTCCTGAATAGACAAAGCCCTCCCTTAGGGATTTTACTAGGTTCTCTACTGTACCAAAATCAACGTAGTATCCCTTATCTTCCCCAGTAAGCAGGGTGTGAAGGGCGTGATGAAAGTCATCGGACCACTGAGAATCAACTCCATATCCCCCTAGTTCTCTTGGTCTTATTACCTTTGCATCGTTTAAATTACTTTCAGCTATGAGATAAAATTTTCTCCCTTGCTGTTTTGAGAATTCCTGAACCCTTTCTGCAAGCTCTTCTAGAAAATGCTTGGCACTCATATCTAATATAGAGTGAATAGCATCGAGCCGAAGGGCATCTACGTGATAGTTCCTAAACCAGTAAAGGGCATTTTCTATAAAGATGTTTCTTACTTCATCACTATAGGCACCATCAAAGTTTATCGCCTTTCCCCAGGGAGTCTTATACCTTTCGGTGAAGTATGGTCCGTAATCCGAGAAATAGTTTCCTTCAGGACCAAGATGATTGTAGACAACATCAAGTATGACTGCCATTCCTTTTTTATGACACTCATTCACAAGTCTTTTAAGTCCATCCGGCCCTCCATATGAATTTTGAACAGCAAAGGGATAAACTCCATCGTATCCCCAATTTCTTTCTCCTGGAAACTGGGCAACAGGCATTAATTCTATAGCGTTAATCCCCACATCGCGAATTTCATCAAGTCTTGGGATTATGGCATCAAAGGTTCCTTCCTGTGTAAAGGTTCCAACATGAAGCTCATACATTATCATTTGATGAATATTTATCCCCCACCATGCCCTATCTTCCCAATTGAATGATCTATGATCAATTACCTGAGACGGCTCATGAACCCCTTGGGGCTGGAAGTGAGATGCAGGATCGGGCCTTTCTTTCTCCCCTTCAAGTCTATAAAGATAAAGAGTTTCGAAAGAGAGACCCTTAACCACTGTTCTCCAATACCCAAATCCATCTTTTTCCAGGGGAGTAATTTTCTCTTTAGGTGAAATTATCTTTAACTCTACCCTCTCCAAGAAAGGAGCCCAGACAACGAATGTGCATTTTCCATCCTCCAAGTAGTTTGCCCCGATTCTCATTACCGATTTCCTTCGCTTTTGAACAACAGGACCCCAAGCGGAGGCAATGTCAGAGAAAGAGAATTGTACCTTCGATGACTAGGTATTGGTGTTGCTTCAACACCACCCATGTTTCCATGACCGCTCCCACCATATAACTTTGCATCACTGTTTAGAATTTCTTTCCAAAAACCATCTCGTGGGACACCTATCCTATAGTTATACCTAGGAACAGGAGTGAAATTGCAAACAACGAGTATTATATCGTTTGTACTTCTGCACTTTCTTATGAAGCTCACAATGCTTTGTTCCCAGTCTCGAAATTCTATCCACTCAAAACCCCCACTCTCGAAATCCAACTCATACAAGGCAGGCTCGGTTCTATAGAAGTGGTTAAGGTCTTTGGTCCACCTCTGGATTCCCTGATGAGGGGGATACTCGAGAAGATGCCAGTCTAGGCTTATCTCATGATACCACTCATTCAACTGTCCAAACTCCCCTCCCATAAACAGGAGCTTCTTCCCAGGGTGCCCGTACATATACCCAAATAAAAGCTTGAGATTCGCGAACTTCTGCCAATCATCTCCGGGCATTTTCCTGATAAGAGAACCTTTTCCATAAACTACCTCATCGTGAGAAAGGGAAAGGACAAAGTTCTCCGAAAATGCGTACCAAATGCTGAAAGTGAGTTGGTTGTGGTGATACTTCCTGTGTATAGAGTCTGTTGAAAAATATTCTAATGTGTCGTGCATCCATCCCATGTTCCACTTCATGCCGAAGCCGAGGCCTCCAATATAGACTGGTCTCGAAACCATGGGCCATGCCGTTGACTCTTCAGCTATGGTCTCGACATCGGGGAATTCTCCATAAACTGCTTCGTTAAACCTTTTTAGAAAGCTTATAGCCTCAAGATTCTCTCTTCCTCCATACACATTAGGTATCCATTCCCCTTCTTTCTTCCCGTAGTCAAGGTAAAGAATTGATGCTACTGAATCCACCCTGAGTCCATCAAAATGGTATTTATCTAGCCAGAATAGGGCACTACTGATGAGGAAGGCCCTCACTTCGTTTCGGCTATGGTTAAAAATGTAGCTATTCCACTCTGGATGAAAACCCTTCTTGGGGTCCGCATGCTCATAGAGGTGTGTGCCATCAAAATAGATAAGTCCATACTCGTTATCAGGAAAATGAGAAGGCACCCAATCGAGAATAACACCTATTCCATTTTGATGAAGATAATCAATCAAGTACATGAGATCCTGTGGAGTCCCGTACCTGCTTGTAGGAGAAAAGTATCCTAAGCTCTCATATCCCCAAGAGCCATAGAAGGGATGCTCCATAACTGGTAAAAATTCAACATGGGTAAATCCCATCTCCTTTACGTAATCCGCAAGGTAATGGGCAATTTCTCTGTAATTAAGAATCCTGTTCCCCTCTTCTGGAACCCGTCTCCATGAGCCAAGATGAACCTCATATACGGAAAAAGGCGCATTAAGCGCATTATACTTATGCCTGTTTTTCATCCATTCATTATCCTTCCATTCATAACTTAGATCCCACACAACAGAAGCCGTTTTGGGAGGAGTTTCAGAGAGAAATGCAAAAGGATCGGCTTTGTCAACACTGTAGTTGTTGTATCTTGAAACTATGCGATACTTGTAGATTGTTCCATTCTTAATGCCTGGAACGAATCCTTCATTTATACCCGAGCCGTCCCCCCTTACGATGAGAGGACAAGACTCTGGGTCCCAGTTGTTAAAGTCTCCTATGACTGAAACCCTTTCCGCGTTTGGAGCCCATACGGAAAAGTATGTTCCCTGAACTCCGTCAACCGTCATGGGGTGAGAGCCGAGTTTGTTGTAAAGTTTGAAATGACTCCCTTCCTTAAAGAGATATACGTCGTGGCCTGTAAGAGGGCTTATGCCGTATATTACACTTACTTTCATCGACTTTATTAACCCTCTAGTAAATTTTTAATCCCTTTAATGGGAATAATCACCCAGTCAGGACGACTATTTAATTCATAACCAAGCTCATAAATTGCCTTTTCTAGAAGGTATGCCCTAAGCATTATATTGAGCTCATCTCTATCTCTTGGTATAAAAGGGGCGTCCTTTACCGTATCAAGGTAAGACCTTAAAAATACTCCTGAAATATATTTATACCAGAGATCAGCCCACGGTTCCAACTTTGGGAGCCCCTCGGGTTTAACATGTTCGTGTTTGAGAAGTGAGTTATAGGCTGCGTAGTGATAGGACCTTATCATGCCTGCCACATCCTTTAGGGGCGATCTTTTTAGTCTCCTTTCGCTTAAAGCCCTGGCAGGTTCTCCTTCAAAGTCAATGATAACAAAATCTTTTCCGGTATAGAGGACTTGCCCCAGGTGATAATCCCCGTGGACTCTTATCTTCATCGCCGATATCTTTTTCTTAAAAAGAGACTTAAAACGCCCTATTATTTCTTTCTGAGAACCCAACATCTCAGCAGCTGCCTCTTTTTGAGTTTCTTTTATGTTTTTTAAATTTTTCCTGAGAATTTCAAAAACCCTTTTAGTAAGGCTTTCCATGGATTGATATACGGATCTCTGATAATGAACTGAGAAAGGCTCTGGTGCGAAATTTGGATCCTCTGTATCGGAAGAAAGCGAAAGGTGAAGCTCACCCGTTCTTTTTCCTAAGAGCCTTGTCATTTCTAGATATACGCCCCCTATTAATTCCAAAAAAAGCTTTGGTGTCTCTTGGTAAGCTATCTCTAAAAGCGAAGAAGGAGCTTTTGGTATATCTCCGATTTCCCTCTTTTTTGAAAGCACCCTCTCAAAATATCCTCTTAGCGAATCAATCGTGTATGTCCATGCATCCCCCTGATTAGAGACAAAAGACTGAAGCATGCCAATAATCATCGGCTGGAAACCCGATCCTTCGCTATCATTCAGGACAATGTCTCGTTTATACTCTATGGCTCCTGCAAAGGGCGGAATGTTAGCGAATGATACCTCCTCGGTAAGAAACCTTGTAATTTCAAGATCAGGGTTTATTCCTTCGTCAAGACGCCGAATGAGTTTAAAGAAAAACCTTTTCCCATATAGAATGGATGTATTACTTTGCTCTGCTTTAAGAACCTGAGATTTTTCTAGGTTATGCTCACGATTAAAGTTTTTAAAAAATTTTCCGTGATGGGCGCTGAGGTGCCCATGAAGTCCTTTGATGCTGTGTCTTCCTGAAATTATCCAAAAGAGATTTTTATGAAATTCCTCGCTATAGACACCATCGTGTATGGCTCCCCTATCCTTAATTAGCGCAACAACTGCCTGAGGACTTTCTTTAGTAACCTTTTCCGCCTCATTTCCTGAGGAAAAAGACAGGGGGAGGAGGTACACATCAGGTAAGCCTTCAGTGTAACGAACCTCAAGAAATAGGAGCCGTGTAACAGAGGGGTCTTCCCCTATGCTAATGTTTTCAACTATTTCAACCTGCTGGATACTCCGCGCCTTACCAATAAACCATCTACAATTTTCTATATAGGAAGGCAATATTTCTCCCTCTAATTTCTCTTTTGTTTTTCCTTCAAAAACCATCTCCCAGCTTCCGCTCAAGCTCAGTTCTGGAATAGTTAGTCTCTTCTGAGTGGTTATAACCTCTTCTTTCTTGCGGATCAAAAACCAGTAATAATCATGAAAGCCTAGGGTAAAAACATATGGAGAATCCTTTATAGCGGGAAACCTATTTCTGCTGAATACCTCTTCCAGAATGCATCCCGAAAACTTTGAAAGGTCAAGTTCAGCTACCTGAGAAAATCGTGAGAGGTTGACTACTACGAGTATAGTCTCATCCTTGTACTGACGTATGAATGCGAGCACCTTTGGATTGTCTGAATGGAGGAATTCGATACTTCCCCTTCCAAAGGCCTTAAAACGCTTTCTCATCGCCATAACTCGCCTCATCCACCAAAGAAGGGATGTTTGATTCCTCTCCTGGTTCTCTACATTAATAGCCTCATAGTGATACTCCGGGTCTATAATGATAGGGAGGTAGAGTTTTTGGGGGTTTGCACCAGAGAAACCAGCGTTTCTATCTGCACTCCACTGCATTGGAGTCCTGACACCGTTTCTATCCCCAAGGTAATAATTGTCTCCCTGACCGATTTCATCTCCATAATATATAACGGGAGTTCCAGGTAGAGAGAAGAGTAGGGTATTCATGATCTCTATCTTTCTCCTATGGTTCTCAAGAAGGGGTGCCAGACGCCGGCGAATTCCGAGATTTATCCTCGCACTGGGGTCTCTTGCATAAACCCTGTACATGTAGTCCCTTTCTTCGTCTGTTACCATCTCCAGTGTGAGTTCATCGTGGTTTCTCAAGAAAAGTGCCCACTGGCATATCTCTGGTATCGGAGGGGTCTGTTCAAATATATCAATTATCGGGAATCTATCCTCCATCCAGAAGGACAGGAACATTCTAGGCATCAAAGGGAAATGAAATGCCTTATGACACATATCTCCTTCCCCAAAGTAGACAACTGCATCCTCTGGCCATTGGTTTGCCTCTGCAAGAATCATTCTATTCTTAAATTTGCTGTCAATGTGAGCCCTGAGCTTCTTTAAGAATTCATGAGTTTCTGGCAGATTTTCACAGCTTGTTCCCTCTCTTTCAAATAAGTATGGAATTGCATCTAGACGTAGTCCGTCAACTCCCATATCCAACCAGTGATCCATGACTCTAAACATTTCCTTCTGAACATGAGTGCTATCGTAGTTTAAATCAGGCTGATGAGAGTAAAAGCGATGCCAGAAGTAAGCCTTCGCAACAGGGTCCCACGCCCAGTTTGATGTCTCAAAGTCCTTGAATATTATCCTTGCATCTTTATACCTTTCGGGCGTATCGCTCCATACATAAAAGTCTCTCCATTTGGAACCGGGTTTTGCTCTTCTTGATTTCTGAAACCAGGTATGTTGGTCTGAGGTGTGATTTAATACAAGCTCAGCAATAACCCTTATCCCTTTTCTATGAGCTTCCCTTAAAAACTCTTTAAAATCTCTTAAAGTCCCATAACCGGGATGGATATTAAAGTAATCCGCTATATCGTACCCATCATCCTTTAGAGGAGATGGATAAAATGGAAGAAGCCATATGGCAGTTACTCCAAGGTCCTCAAGATAATCCAACTTTTGAGTAAGGCCTTTAAAATCCCCTATTCCATCGCCATTGCTATCATAAAAGGCCTTGATATGCAATTCATAAATTATGGCATCCTTGTACCAGAGGGGATCGTCGTCAAGATAAATTCCGTTCTGAGGCATTAAGTAGTCTCCTTATTCGTGGTTCGTGACTCAGAATTCGTGATTCGGTCCACGATACAAGTATCACGATCCGCGAACTTACATAAAATAGTCAAAATCCGTCTCCCTTTTCAATCTTTTCTTGACCCTCAAAATATGGGCAGGAAGAATTTGGGGATTGAGCTCTATATAATTTCTTTCTCCATGCCAGATGTACTTGTCCTCGCTCAAAAGGTCATGAACGAGGTATGGTTGAGTGGGGTCTATGCCCAGCTCATTAATAGGCACTCTTACCCAGCCGGATTGAGTATGATACGGATCAAGATTTAACACAACGAATATTATGTTTGATAAGTCTTCCGTTGATTTTCCGTAAAAGAGAAGATATTCGTTATCCACTTCGTAAAATTTCAGGTTACGTGTCATCTGAAGTGCAGGGTTTTCCTTCCTTATCTTATTGACCCTTGCTATGAAGTCTCTTAGATTTCCTGGCTGTTCCAAATCCCACTCCTTTATTTCATACTTTTCCGAGTTCATATACTCTTCTTTTCCGGGTAGCGCCTCACTCACGCAGAGCTCAAAAGCGGGTCCGTAGATACCATAGCTAGACGAAAGGGTTGCAGCAAGCACAAGCCGCATCATAAAAGCTGGTCTTCCACCAAACTGCAAGTGTTCTGGAAGGATGTCCGGTGTGTTGGGCCAGAAGTTCGGTCTAAAATACTCACCAACCTCTGTCTGCGTGAGTTCTGTAAGATATCCTGTAAATTCTTTCTTCGTATTTCTCCATGTGAAGTAGGTATAAGACTGTGTAAATCCCAGTTTGGCAAGATTATACATGACCTTTGGTCTTGTGAATGCTTCTGAGAGGAAAATAATATCCGGGTACTTTCCCTTTATTTCCTTTATAAGCCACTCCCAGAAAGAAAATGGTTTTGTATGAGGGTTATCAACCCTAAATATCCTAACACCTTTTTCAATCCAGAAAACCACTATGCTCTTCAGTTCCTCCCATAATTCCTGCCGATTGTCTGTTTCAAAGTTTAGTGGAAGCACATCTTCGTATTTTTTGGGGGGATTCTCAGCGTACTGAACTGTTCCATCAGGACGCCATCTGAACCACTCTGGATGCTCTTTAACGTAAGGATGATTAGGGGAACATTGAAACGCTAAGTCTATGGCAATATCTATTCCATAACCTTTAGCCTTATTAACTAATCTCTCGAAGTCTTCAAAGCTTCCAAGCTTGGGATGAATCGCCTTATGACCGCCTTCTTCTCCCCCTATTGCCCAAGGGCTGCCTATGTCATCCAGGTTAGCCTGGGGTAAGTTATTCTTCCCTTTACGATTAGCCTTTCCAATTGGATGGATAGGTGGCAGGTATAAAATATCAAAGCCCATTCTTTCTATTTCAGGAAGAAGCCTCTCACAATCTTTAAAGGTTCCGTGTTTACCCGGTTCAGGAGAGCATGACCTTGGAAAGCATTCATACCATGTGCTAAAAAGGGCTTTCTCTCTGTCCACAAGAGCAGCGAGGTCCCTCCCGTAACTTGTGGCGAACCTCCTATCTGGATATTTATCCATAAGTTCTGTGAGTTCTTCATCAAGAGCAACTGAGAGTGCTTTTTCTATATCCGCTTCTTTTAAAAGGTTACTAAATTCCATGAGTTTTCTTTTATCCCTTCCTGATGCTCTTTTTGACCCTTCTTCGATTTGCTGAATCCCTATTAGGAGATCAAATTTAATCTCTTGATCTGCATCGAATTTCTTTTTAATACCCTTCTGCCAAGTTCTGAAATGATCAACCCATCCTTCTAGCGTGTAATAATAAATTCCAATTTTCTTAACAATAAACTCCGCCCTCCATCTATCGTTCTCCATAAATTTCATTGGAATCTCTTTCCAATTCATTTCCTCTTCTTCTTTATAAAGAAGCCTAGCCGAAACCGAATCGTGGCCATCCGTAAGGATATCCGCCTCAACTAAAACCTTTTCCCCCACGACCCTTTTTACAGGAAAGTGTCCACAATCAATTTCTGGTTTTACATTCTCTATTATGATCCTTTTTCTTCCTTCATGCATCATAAAAAGTGATTTTATCAGGCGAAGTTAAAAAATCAAAAAATTTGTCATGCTTTTACAAACTTCATCCGTACTACTCGGTTAAAAGTAATGTTACGGGGAAGTGTTTTAGGATTTTACCTACGGGAAGAGTTTTCTCACATTCGAGGGTGCTTGCTGTTATAGCATCCTTCCATAAAGAGGGAAAACCCTCCGGGAGGGAGATGTGCGTATCACCCCATATCTGCTGATCAAGTGGACATTCTCCTTTCTTTATCAGATAGGTTAAAAGCCGTGGTACAATAGTAATTGCGCAAGTATTTTCAAGGTTTCTCCCAAAGGCTACAATATGGTCTTTGTATTTTCCATTGACCTCGATAGGGATATAGTCCCCCTTCTCAAAGAGCTCCTTTTTTTCGTTTCTTGCTTTAAGTGCTTTATAGATTAGAAAAAGCACTATCTTTCCATCTTCCTTGGTTGAGATAAGTTCATTTATCAGATTCAGTATATCTTCTTTCTCTTTCTTCTTTATATCTCTAAGGAATCCTTTCCTTTTTTCGAAATCAACGGGGGAGCGGTTATCAGGGTCCACGAGATTAAGATCCCAGAGTTCGGTTCCCTGATAGAAATCCGGGACTCCCGGGGAAGTTATCTTGATAAGTATTTGGGAAAGAGAATTAAATATCCCGTAGAAGGCTACCCTATTTTGAAACGTCAGGAGTTCCTTTAGAAACTGATTCTTATTTGACGGTTTTAAGCTCTCATTAATAAATGAAATAAATGCTTCTTCGTAATCTGTATCAGGTTTTAGCCAATTTGTGTGGAGCTTTGCCTCTCTCACGGCCTTTATCATGTAATTCTTTATTCTTTCTACAAAGTTATTGTATTCGTCTTCATAAAAAGGTAATGCACCTATTAGAGTTTGATAGAGGAAGTACTCATCGTTCTTATCAGGAACAATCTTACCATTTACAAGCTTCTTTATCTTTTTGTTTAACCTAGTCCACCTTTTAATGTTCATTTCCCATTCTTTTGGTATTTCGGAGAGAACATTCATCCTTGCTCTTATATCCTCTCCTCTCTTTGTATCGTGGGTTGATGTGGCATTCATTGAATGTGGCCATAACTCAGCCCTCTTCTTGTTAAAGCGGTGAAACTCTTCTAAGGAAATACCAAATTTGTTTGGATTTCCACCAACCTCGTTAAGGGAGAGGAGTCTATTGTAAATATAAAGCGTAGTGTCTTCAAATCCCTTCGCCATAAGCGGTCCTGTAAACTGCTGAAATCTCATGATGAAATGAATACATTGATTTTTCTCCTCTTCGCTAAGATAATCTCCAAACTTAACAAGTAGAAACTGCTCGATAAAATCAAGCTCATTTAAAAGCCCCGGATTTGTATGCATAGCCTTTTTCACGGCTTCTTTTATATAAATCTCATCTCTTTCGCTGAATACATCTTGGCCAATATATGTTCGATAAACTGGAAATAGCGCCATAACCTCAACCAGAGCCCTCCTAAGACCATAAAGCGTGATGTCGCTTCCGTGTCTATGTTTACTGGAAACTCTCTTCATGAAGTGTGCAAGGTTGTCTATATCTCCGCCATGTACTTTCCTATAATTAGCCTTTTTTTCTCAGCCACAAGATCTTCATAAGTAATTGTTGAATCTATAAAACTTGAATATATTTTGTCGAATGTTTTTTCATTGCTTCTATCACAAAAAATCCCGTTTACATAATTCATAAACTCATAACCCGTTGTTCCATGAACTGGCCAGAAGTGAGGTATGTCTTCTTCAACATTAAGGATTTTTTCAACAACTAGGTAAAGTTCTCCCAGATTCTCCCTCAATCTCTTTAGATATTTAGTTGGATCATAAAGACCATCTATGTGATCTATTCTCAGCCCTGTAAACTTTCCCTGCTCAACCAGTTTAAAGACAAGGGAATGTGTATGATTAAAAACGGCTTCATCCTCTATTCTCAAGGATATAAGCTGATTTATATTGAAAAACCTTCTGTAGTTTATCTCTTCGGTAGCGACCTTCCAGAAAGATAACCTGAAATTTTGTTCTGAAAGCAAGCCATCGAGCAGGTTAAAACTCCCAGGATTTCCCTTTTCTCCATTGAAAATTTGTATATTCTCTTCGATGAATTTCTTTATTTCATTATTTTTTAAATAGAGTTCCCACAGCATTCTCTTTATAAACTTTATTTGGTTGTATCTTTGAGTAAAATCTTCTCCTGGAGCTGGCAGGTTTTTTAGGGAGTAGAATATGCCGAGAAGCTTTATAAAATCAGGGTGCTCCTCTCCAAGCCTTTTCCTTAAGGTATTTAATTTATAGGTAATTATGGTTAAATAAGATTGCATACTTATAGGAAATTTCAGATCGTAATAATTAATGGCAAATCCATTATGGTCGTATATTAGCCGAATTTCTCCGTCCTCAAGGGATTCTCCATAAAGTCTTCCCAAAAAGGGAGCAAGAATCCTTTTCTTTATACTGTCATAGGGGTGGTTCCAATCTACGTCAAAGAAATTAAAATAAATAGAGCTTTCACCGCTCTCTAAGACATCCATTAGCATCTTATTTTCACCTGAGTAACTCATGTGGTTTGGAACTAAATCCTGAATCCAGCCCATTCTTTGATTTTTTAACTCTTTTATTAGTTCCTCAAAGTCCTCGAGCGTACCCAGTGTGGGATTTAATTTGCTTAGATCAACCACATCATAACCGTGAAGGCTCCCCTCTCTAGCTTTAAAAATAGGAGAAGCGTATATGTCGGAGATTCCGAGTTCAGAGAGATATTCTACAATTTCACGTGCCTCTTTAAATCCTAAAAAGGGATTGAACTGGATTCTATATGTAGATATAGGTATTCTCATCTTTCTCTTTTTTTGGAGGCTCAGGCTGGAATCGCAACCTAGTTTTCTACTTTCTCACCTTATTTGAGACGAAACAGTGCTAATGAGCGCGCCTCTAATTCGTAAATTTCACCTCCCCCAACAAGTCGGTACTCTCTTTTTCCAGTTGCTTCTCTGGTGTCTAGCACAGGCTCCCACTGTGTATTGAATTCCTGTGCTGGCAAGACGAAGGGGACAGATTCATAATGGGCGTTCAGGAGAATCAGCATAGTGTCATCTACAATCCGGTTTCCGCGTTTGTCAAGCTCATCGAGGGCATCACCAGCCAGACGGGACCCAAAGCAGCGCGTTTCTGGATTGTTCCAGTCCTCATCAGTCATCTCATTGCCGTCGGGTCGGAACCAGGTGATGTCTTTGACCTCTGAACCACGAATCTCCCGTCCCTGGAAAAACTTCCTACGCCGGAAAACCGGATGCTCATGAAATAGTTGAATCAAAAAGCAAGTGAATTCAAGTAGCGCCTTCCGCGGTTGATCAAGATTCCAGTCCATCCAAGAGATTTCATTGTCCTGGCAGTAGCTGTTGTTGTTTCCCTGCTGGGTTCGCCCGATTTCGTCACCCATCAGCAGCATAGGCACTCCCTGAGACAGGATCAGCGTTGCCAGGAAGTTACGCTGCTGTCTGGCACGCTGTGTCAAGATGGATGGGTCCTCGGTTGGCCCTTCTACACCACAATTCCAGCCCAGGTTCTCATTTTGGCCATCCCTGTTCTCCTCTCCATTAGCCTCGTTATGCTTTTCATTGTAGCTAACTAGGTCACGCAGGGTGAACCCATCGTGAGCTGTAACGAAGTTGATGCTAGCATAAGGCCTGCGGCCTCCATATTCATATAGATCACTACTTCCTGTCAGGCGGTAAGCCAGCTCTCCCACCTGTCCGCTGTCTCCCTTCCAGTACCTCCGGACATTGTCCCTGTACTTGCCGTTCCACTCAGCCCAGAGAACAGGGAAGTTTCCGACCTGGTAACCTCCCATACCTATATCCCATGGCTCAGCAATGAGTTTCACCTGCGAGATCACAGGGTCCTGCTGGATAATGTCGAAGAACGCTCCGAGTCGGTCCACATCATAAAGTTCACGTGCCAGTGCTGATGCTAGGTCAAACCGGAAGCCATCCACATGCATCTCGAGTACCCAGTACCGTAGGCTATCCATTATGAGCTGGAGCGTGCGCGGGTGCGTCATGTTTAGGGTGTTGCCACAGCCGGTGTAGTCCATATAGTAACGATGGTTATCCACCACCAAACGATAGTAAGCGGCATTGTCAATACCCCTGAAACAAAGAGTCGGTCCCATGTGGTTTCCTTCAGCAGTATGGTTATAAACCACGTCCAGGATTACCTCGATGCCTTCACGATGGAGAGTCTTGACCATAGTCTTAAACTCCGCTACCTGTTGCCCCAAAATTCCGCTACTTGAATATCGAAACTCCGGTGCAAAGAAGCCAATTGAGCTATATCCCCAGTAGTTAGAAAGTCCACGATCCACTAGATACCTATCATCCACAAACTCGTGAACTGGCATGATTTCCACCGCATTGATTTGTAGCGAGAGAAGATAGTCAATAACCGCCGGATGTGTAAGACCTGCATAGGTTCCTCGCAGTTCCTTCGGTAGCTCTGGATGGCGAGCCGTTAACCCCTTGACGTGTATTTCATATATGAGCGTCTTGTGCCAAGGTATACGAGGAGGAGTGTCGTCTCCCCAACTGAAGGCTGGATCTACGACAACGCACTTCGGCATGTCAGAAGCGCTGTCTCGCTCGTCCTTAGAAAGATCTGGGTCTTCTAGATTAGTTCCTACAGTATATCCGAAAAGTGTATCACTCCACCGAACCTCTCCAGATATTGCCTTGGCGTAAGGGTCTAAGAGGAGCTTGGCCGGATTAAACCGATGGCCAGCCTTTGGTTCATAAGGGCCATGAACCCTGTATCCATAAAGTTCCCCTGGGCGGACATCGGGAAGATAAACGTGCCATACCTGTTGGGTTTGCTCTGGCATCTCGATTCGGGTTACTTCCTGATTCCCGTCAGGCCCATCAAACAAGCATAGTTCTACCTTGGTAGCATTCTCTGAAAAGAGTGCGAAATTGACGCCTGCTCCGTCCCAGTTTGCGCCGAGTGGATATGCCTTCCCTGGCCACACCCTTATTGATTTATTTTCTCGTTTGCTTTTTCTCCTCCCCATCTTTCGATTCCCCTTATGTCACAAATCTTATCTAAACTTACCTATTATCCACACAGCATGAACAATCCTGGTGATATAATCAAGAAATTGTATGAGTCCACAACATAGTGGAAGCTCCTCGTTATGAACAAGATATTTAGTAGAGACAATGTTATCCAAGTAGAAACGTGGTCTTTTAGTGTTATAGAACACGTTTTTATGAGTCTCTTGTTATATAATTCTAAAATATGGAGCAACAGAATCAGTAATTTCTTTTTTCTAAGGTTAGTGCAACTTATTGTAAGTTAGCGATTTTGTAGCAATTTAGATACTTAGAAGCAAATTATTTCTTCTGCGGTTTATTCTATTTAAATTCTCTCCAAAGCTAGAGGTCGCGGGTTCGAATTCAGCATCGCCCGCCATTAAAAAATGCCAGGGATATTACGTTAACGA
>JAKEHC010000198.1 GCA_022615255.1 Candidatus Dadabacteria bacterium
ATAAGCATTGTTATCACCCAAAACTTATTTCTTATAACTGCCATGCTCAAGCCAGTTTATAAGCTCGTTATAAGACCTGAAAGAATGATATTCCCCCGAAACCCAGATAAACTTGATTTCTAGTACCTCAAAATCAGGTTCTTCAAACACAGATTGGGGTTTAGATAGAATTAAGATGAGTAGACATAGATTCACGTATAGCCCTAAATCGTGATTTTGTTTTCTATTGCAATCTGATATATTTTACGTCTGACTAAGACATAATTTCCCCTGGTTCTTATGGCAAACGAGTGCGTCTCCTAAGTTTGAGAGAAGAAAAACTATGATACCTAAAAGACACATACGACCGAAAAAAACATCGAGCGAGAAGAGTCAACTTTCGAGCAATGAGGAACGACTGCTTATAGAGAGGGTTAAAGCAGGTGATCAAAAGGCATTTGAAGCGATTTTCAGCCTTTATGTAAGCAGGGTTTACCGCCAAGCGCTCAAACTTGTAGGAAACGAGGCAGATGCAAACGACGTAGTTCAAGAGGTTTTTCTACTGGTCTATAGGAAAGCTAACTCATTTCTAGGTAAATCAGAGTTCTCAACCTGGCTCTACCGCCTTACAGCTAATGCGGCTCTAACTAAGCTCAGGCAAATTAAAAGGGAGAAAGTGGTCTCACTTGACGAGTATATGCCTAAGTTCAGAAAGGATGGTCATCACCTAGTAAGACCGGTGGCTGATTGGACTCAGGATATTGAAAATCTCGTCTCCATTATGGAGTCTCGCCAAATCATCCAGCAAGCTATAGATCAACTATCCCCTATAGATAAGGCTGTAGTAGTCATGAGCGATTTAGAAGAGCTTTCAAATCCTGAGATTAGTAAAACCCTGGGGATTTCCGTCCAGGCAGTCAAAGCTAGGCTTCATCGTGCCCGATTATTCTTACGGGGTAGGTTGACGTCTCATTTTGGTTACTCGCCTACATAGTGAGATTTAATCCGATGTGGGAATTCGCTGGGAATCCAAATTGTTAGTTTCTACGTCTAATTATACTCAGGAGGAATATAACAGTTTATGGTGAATAGAGCGCAAGTTCGCAGAGCAAAACCTAAGAAAGTCGATACATGTAAACAGGCTACGACTTTAATCTTGACCTACCTAATGGGAGAACTAGATTCCAAAACTACACGGTCGTTTGAGGAGCATTTAATGATATGCCCGGATTGTGTAGCTTTCTTGAATACCTACAAGAAGACAATCCAATTTACTAAATCATTACAGTATGATGAAATACCTAATGAGATGAAGAAACGTGTAAAAGAATTCCTCAGAAATAAGATTAAACTAGATCCAGATAACCGTTAACTCTACTTTCTTCTAAACCGCAGAAATCTTGCTCATCTTCATTATTGAAACTCTTTTCCTCTACAGGCGTCTAAATATACAAACGCTTAAATTCAAACCTAAGGTAGGATAAGACATTGTTAAAAACTAAGGAGATAATAATATATACCAACTTAATTCCATTACTACTTTTAACTATTTTCTTTATTCAAGCCCCAGCTAACGCAGCCAGCAATCTGAAGTTAAATCCTAACCTAAATTACACAAGCGATTCAAACGACGGACCGCTAATAACCGGGGATAATATCACCGATGGCGTAGTTCATACTGGAAAACCTGCATACATTATCTTCTATCACAATGAATGCTATAACTCCAAGCGCCAGGCAAAAAGAACGGTAGAACTTTATGAGAAATATCAGGAAAGGGTGGATTTCATCATAGTTGATCTGGATAGTCAAATTTCAAGTGAACAAAGGGACTTAAGAGAGCGCTTCTATCGAAGGTACATACCGCACGTCACTATAGTTGATGGAAAAGGAGATGTTCTCTATAACAGGAGCGGAGAGATAAGCACCGAGACTATTTCAGCGATTCTGGATAAAGCCTTGATGTAGGCGGTAAAACAAATGCTTTTAAAAAACTGCATAAATAAGGAATTATGGAACTTAACGATGCAAGGAGGTAAAATATGTCAAAAGATATTCTTATTGTTTTATTTTCTATACTGTTTTTACTTATAATGCAAACTAGAATATACGCAGATACAAAACTCGAAAAGGCTACATTTGCCGGAGGGTGTTTCTGGTGTATGGAGCCGCCTTTCGAAAAACTAGAGGGAGTTATAGAGGTAACATCAGGTTATACAGGAGGCAATAAAGAGAACCCAACTTATGAATCATATGGAGAGACTGGTCATGTTGAAGCCGTTCAGGTCACCTACGACCCATCCAAAATAACTTATTCAGAACTTCTAGAAGTATTCTGGAGACAAATAGACCCGACTGATCCAAATGGCCAATTTATCGACAGGGGCTTGGAATATAGATCGGCTATCTTCTATAATAATGACGAGGAAAAAAGACTGGCGGAAAAATCAAAGGAAGAACTGAGTAAATCAGGAAAATTTGGAAAACCGATTGTTACAGAGATTATCATGGCATCTACATTCTATAAAGCAGAGGATTATCATCAAGACTACTATAAAAAGAATCCAATTAGATATAAGTTTTATAGATACAATTCTGGCAGAGATCAATTCTTAAAAAAGATATGGGGTGATAAAATGGAAACAAAATTATCCAAAAACAATAACGAAAAATATAAAAAACTAAGTAAGGATGAGCTTAGAAAAAAATTAACCCCTTTACAGTACAAGGTAACCCAGGAAGAAGGCACGGAAAGACCCTTTCAAAATGAATATTGGGATAACCACAGAGATGGTATTTATGTTGACATAGTGTCTGGAGAACCGCTTTTCAGCTCTGTTGACAAGTTCGATTCCGGAACCGGGTGGCCGAGTTTCACTCAACCACTTGAGCCAGAGAACATAATAGAAAAAGAAGATAGAAGCTTTTTTTCAGTAAGAACAGAGGTAAGGAGTAAAAATGGGGATTCTCATCTAGGACATGTGTTTGACGACGGCCCTGAGCCAACCGGTTTACGTTATTGTATGAACTCTGCTTCACTTCGTTTTATACCAAAAGAGGATTTAGAAAAGGAAGGGTACGGTCAGTATAAAAGGCTTTTTGAATAGTAGAGACGCATTGCAATGCGTCTCTAGAAAGGTAAAATGTTTGTTGTTAACTAAAGCGGATTCGATCTATATAGGATCTTTCACATCCAGCCGAGCTTTAAGGGCTTGGTATCTGATAAACATGCCTGGTTTTATTAAAACTCGGGATTGTAATTTCTAGTCTGATTAGATTCATTTAACCAAAACTCAATTATCTTTTCATATGAAATTAACCACTGCTCCTTAATATTTAATAAACCAGTCGAAAAGACTGAGGGGAAAAGGGTAATGTTCATTAGAATTTGAGTTTTATTTTGCATTTCGGTATAATTTTAGTTGATAAAACTGATTAAATTAGAGAGAATTAAAGCAAGCATCAAATTACCAACTCTAAGGGAACTGCTAAAAAGATTCGCCTTAAACCCTCATGGCTACCTTGCAAAGCAAAGATTCTTGCTCTCCTTATCGCTTTTCCAATCTTTCATAATAATACAAACGAGTTTGTAGCCTTTTTATAAAATCAACTTATAGGAGGAACTCTAGAAAAGATATGCAAGAGACACTGACAAACGAAAACGGCATAACAAGGGAGCTCAATTTTGATGATAGCGGTGTGCTTAAGCAACTTTATGGGGAGCATAATGAAAACTTGAAGGAGATAGAGAATGTATTCGGGGTTAAGATCTATTCAAGAGGAGGAAAGCTGAGTATTAAAGGGCAAATCGAAGAAGTAGAGTCCACAGAACGGTTTCTCCACGAAATTTATCGGCTTATTTCAAAGGGCTACACACTCGACCCCGGCGACATTGAGCTTGCAGCGAGGGTAGTGATTGAGGATAAGACACCCCTTGAAGACATTTTCCTGGATACCGTCTGCATATCTACTAGGAAAAGGATAATTGCGCCAAAGAGCCTTGCACAAAAGCTCTACGTCGAAGCTATAAGAAAGCACGACATCGTCTTTGGCATAGGGCCCGCAGGAACCGGAAAAACCTATCTAGCGATGGCTATGGCTGTTTCTGCTTTTGTAGCCCGTGAAGTTAATCGAATAATCCTAACAAGGCCTGCTGTCGAGGCAGGAGAAAAGCTGGGGTTTTTGCCCGGTGATCTTTATCAGAAAATTGACCCATATCTTCGACCCCTTTTTGATGCGCTCTACGATATGATGGATTTCGAAAAGGCTACCAGGCTTATTGAAAAAGGGGCTATAGAAATAGCTCCACTCGCTTATATGAGAGGCAGAACGCTTAACGATGCATTTGTCATTCTTGACGAAGCCCAGAACACAACTGCTATGCAGATGAAGATGTTTCTCACAAGGCTTGGTTTTAGCTCAAAAGCAGTGATCACAGGGGATGTTACACAGGTTGACCTTGGCGGCAATGAAAGATCGGGACTCCTTGAAGCTGAATCATTACTTAAAGGAATCGAAGGTATAGTAATTGTTCATTTTTCAAAAAAGGATGTTGTAAGGCACCCCCTCGTAAGACAAATAATCGAAGCCTACGAGAAAAAAGGAAGAGATTGAAGTATCATCTCTAAATTATGCCCTTTTCTTCGCTATAATCCTTACAGCTATATTTGGGCGGGTTCCCGTAACGTCCTTTAACCATCCATCCTCAAAAATGGCTTCATTTCCGTTGTCATTTATTGCCTCGATAGTAAAAGCCGCCTTTTGATCCTTTGGGTCTGAAAAAGGGGCATCAACCCAGATTCCCCATATAATATCAATGCCGGTAACATGAAAACGAGAGATAGAGTAGCTTTTTAGCTCTCCCAATAGCTCTTTAGTATCTGAATTATAGATTTTAATCGGCATATACTTAGTCACTCTCCGTAATGAATTTTCATTAAGAATATATTTGAATATACCATAGCAAGCAAATAGTGTTATACTTTTGCTAAGTATGCTTATTCCCGGGAGGTAATTAATGACTTTAAAAGCCTTATTAGCGCTAGCATCAATTGCTATTACCCTATTGGGCTGCGCACACGAGTGGCAAGATCCGAACACAACCATTCCAGCCAAGAAGGTGGATATAACCTCCATTCTCATATTCTCGACAGTTTACGACAGCGCGGGAGTAATAGTAGAGGGAAAGGTTTGGGATTTAATGTTTGATAAAATTCAAGAAGAAGATAGAGAAATACTCTTTACTGAATTTAAGCTTGCTGATCAAGATGGATATTTCATTAATGTTGTTTCACCCGGTCATATCCCTATAGCCGAGGGGGATTTTGTTCAGGTCACGGGAATCTACCGTAGAGAACTCAGCAAAGAAAAACATTATTATATAAATGAAATCGAAGCCATCCGAGTAGAAAGGGAACAAAAATCGTCAAGACCTAACTATTGAGAAAGAAGTCATAATCTTCTCTAGATCATCCCTAAATCTTTTATTTGTTTTAAGCTCAGACTCGGGTATCTGAGAAGCCGTCACGATGTATGCCTTATTGTTAGTAAGAGCCACCTTCTGCACCTGAAATATCCTCTCCTCGGAGGGCGCGCCGTAAGGACTCAGGTAATGAAACTGTAATATTGATACGAGGTCAACCCCGATTGTTTTTATAATCTCAACCAAGGCATCTCTAGATAAATTAATGTTTTTTTCAATATAGCTCTTGACATCTACACTTACGGAATCATCCATAGCCACTGTGACGCTTGGTCTAAAGCCCCCTAAGAGAGATTGAGGAATTATTACAATTGGCATTATAACCTTATCTCCAAATCCAAACTGCCTTTTGTAGAACTCATTTAGTTTATTATCTATCATCCATCCATTAGGCCAGGACACCTTGAATCCAAATTCCCTACTTAGAAAGGTATTCCTCTCGCGCCCTAGGGCGAGCGAGGGCGAGCTACCGTTAATGAACTTATAATCTGAAAAGCCTACCGTTTTAGTAGACCCATAAAGCTTTAGGGCTAAAATCCACCCTTCTGTTAATTTTTCTGAGGGCATATCCCCTTATCCCTATCCAGGGTAGTAATTAAAATTAAAAAGGCTCTGTAATTGTAATTAACCACCGATCGAATTTCAATGATCCTTATGACGCTTCTGTGAATACCAGCCGCTCAATCTGACTTTTATTACTAGGGCAGACACAGGGGTCTGCCCCTACATCTTAAAGAAGGTTTTAAAATTGTGCTCGGTCTAGTTGGGATTAAAGCAATCCTTGTTGTTTTCGGCTAAATACTGCTCTATAGCCTTTGCAATTATTCTATACCCATTTTTATTTGTATGACCGCCAAAGTTATTGGGATACAATTGAATTGACCCTGCCGCATTTCTAAAAGGGTCTAGCACATCAATAAATTCGATACTATGATCTTTAAAATAACCTTTCACCAATTGATTGACCTCCCGCTCGTTGCTTATGAGCTTATCTATCATATTGGAGCTAGGTAAATCACTATGATGTTCTATAAATTCTGAGAAAACGCTTTCCTTAGTTGGTATAAGTATGACGAGGAAATCAACGTTTCTCTTTTTGGAGAGCTCGTTCATTCGGGAAAACAACTCAAGGCTTATCCTTAATCCTTCCCTTACAGTTGGGTCTTCTAGGTCTAAAGTCTTTAATCTCATAGATGGCATGAATCCTGTTTTTATATTCTGCTCTTTATCTTCAAACATTATTATCTCCTCACCCTTATAAAGTCTTTGCAATTGTCTAATTTCATCTCCAAGAAAGGAACTGCTTATTA
>JAKEHC010000042.1 GCA_022615255.1 Candidatus Dadabacteria bacterium
GACATCTTACAGTTCTGTAGCTTGCAACACTCAATGATTATAAGGTGTTGTTAGTTGGTACAGGAGTTGATAATAGCATAGGGAGAACATAAAAGGAGGAACTATTCATGAATTGGGCGCATGTTCATCTTATGTTAAATCATATACCATTAGTCGGTGTGGGTTTCGCTGCTTTGCTTCTCATAGTAGCTATGTTACGGAGAGGTAAAGAACTTATAACCGTTGCTCTGGTTTTTGTCATTCTAGTATCATTATGGGCAATACCAGCTTATTTAACAGGCGAACCGGCAGAGAAGATTGTTGAAGACTTGCCAGGCATCTCTGAAGAATTAATTGAAGAACACGAAGAACAAGCAGAAATCGCTTTTATTCTTGTCGAGGTTACAGGGGCTCTTGCTCTGATAACCTTAATTGCCCGTCGGTATTCCGATAAGTTGGGGCAGAGGTTAATTATGTTAACCCTTTTAGTTCTCATAGTAAGCGGTGGACTGATTGCTTGGACCGCTAATCTGGGTGGGAAGATACACCACGAGGAGATACGCTCGGACCTGGGTTCTCAAAGCGTGCCTTCTGGAAATAGTAATAAGGAAGATGAATAATTACATCCAATTAATAAAATTGGATCATGGAAGAAAGACTATCTTGATGAATTGTGTATAAGGAGGTCAGACATGGCTCGCATTAAATATATTGAGGATAATGAAGTTAGAGACCCAAGAGTAGAAGAGGCTTATGAGCGGATGAGAAAGAAGAGGGGCAAAGTGACTCACATCTACAAAGCGTTGGCATATAAGCCCTCTGTTTTATCAACCATCGGACCTTTTGTAGCTGCTGTTCAGGAGCCTGACGAGCTTGACGCTAAGCTTAAAGAGAGGGTGATACTAAAAGTCTCAAAGATTAACCGCTCAGCATACTGCTATCACGCACATCAGCAAATCAGTAAAAAGATGGGTTTTACTGAGAAGGAAATTCAAGAGGTTGATAATCCTGAGAATGCAAACATTTCAGAGGCTGAGAAAGTCGCTTTAAGATACGGGGAGGTCATGACAATTAGTCCTGGAAATATTCCTGACACTCTTTTTAACGAGCTTAAAAAACAGTTCAGTGACTCTCAGATTGTGGAGCTGACATCTTTAATAGCCCTTTATAACATGATAAACCGTTTCAACGAGGCTCTAAAATTAGACCCTGAGGAATACTGACTTTGGCTTGGTACACACGAGTCTTCCCCATGCCATCAATTCTTATCATTAGGGCTAAATACAAAGAGTAGGTGATTCTCGTTAAAGTTGCTTCAACAGGCTGTGATCCAACTTCAAAACGATTAGGGATAGAAGGTAATCATGGAAAAAATAAATGTATTCGTTGTAGCAAGTATCGTTGGTTTGATCGCTGTCTCTGAGACATTTGCTCAAGGTGGAATGAGGTGACGCGGAAGCGGGGGCTGGGGAATGGGGAGTCAATACAACAGATTGTACGACCCTAAAACAGTTGAGTCGGTAACCGGGGAGGTAATTAGTGTAGACAAAATTACCCCAATGAAAGGAATGTCTTATGGCGTGCACGATAGGGAAACTATTTCTGTCCACCTTGGACTCGCGTGGTATATCGAAAATCAGGACATCCGGATTTTACCAAATGATAAGATTGAGGTAACTGACTCAAGAATTACCTATCAAGGAAAACCGGTTATCATCGTAGCAGAAATAAAGAAGGGGGATGAAGTACTTAAGCTTCGTGATGAAAACGGTTATCCTATGTGGGCTGGTTGGAGAAAAACGATTAATAAAAGGAGTTAAATAATGCGAGTAAAAATCTACCTATTTACTGCTGTGATGGTTGTAATTATTGTGGGAGCCGCTTGGGCTCAGGATGATCTTATGAAGAAGGCTCAAAATCTGTTTAAGCCAATACTGACAACCCCTCCAGAGCTGAAGGGTAACACCTTAACTCCGGAAAAGATTAAACTGGGGGAAATGCTTTACTTTGACCCTCGGCTTTCTCTCTCAGGTCTTATTAGCTGTAATACATGCCACAACTTGGGTACTGCGGGTGTCGATTTGCAAGAAACTTCAACTGGTCATGGATGGCAGAGGGGTCCCAGAAATGCTCCAACAGTGCTTAATTCTGTTTTTAATATTGCTCAGTTCTGGGATGGAAGAGCTAAAGACCTAGCTGAACAGGCTAAGGGCCCAGTCCAAGCATCGGTGGAGATGAGCAACAACCCCGAGCGGGTGATGGCTATATTGAGGAGTATGCCTCCGTATGTAGAAGCCTTCAAAAACTCATTCCCTAAGGAAAGGAACCCCGTTACTTTTGATAATATGGTAGACGCTATCGAGGCATTTGAAGCCACTCTGCTCACCCTTAACTCCCGCTTCGATCAATACCTCAAAGGAAATGCTGACGCTCTTAACGATAAGGAAGAAGAGGGGCTCAGGCTTTTCATAGATAAGGGGTGTGCAGGTTGTCATAACGGAGTCAACATTGGCGGAAGCGGGTACTTTCCATTTGGGGTGGTGCAGAGACCAGGGGCTGAGATTCTACCTCCAGGCGATAAGGGAAGGTTTATGGTTACAAAGACCGCCAGCGACGAGTACGTATTTAAGGTCCCTACCTTGCGTAATATTGAACTCACCCGTCCATACTTTCACTCAGGAAAGGTCTGGAATCTAAAGGAAGCTGTTGGGATAATGGGGTCCGCACAGTTAGGTATCCAGATTACTGAGGTTGATATTGATAAAATCACTGCGTTTCTGCAGACTCTTACCGGTGAACAACCGAAGGTGGAATATCCAATTCTTCCCCCTACAACCGACGATACTCCACGGCCCATCTTAGAAATTCTGGAGAAAGGAGATGCAAGGCACTAGTTAAATAGTATTTCTCCTTTGTATTAGGGTCGACAAGATATGTAAAGGGAGGAAGTGATTATTATGGCACAAAAACGCATTCTGATTGATGGATCAAACTTTTCAGGTTTCACGGCAACTATTGAGTTAGCAAAGCATCTCAATAGACGCCATGAGATTGCTAATGTCAGGCGAGTATTTTGTTCTCCATACAATTTCAGTCTGGTGGAAGTAGTAGATTTACTGGTGAATGTCATACATGAATGGAGGCTAGGTAAAAATGGAAGTAAGAAAACTAAGTAATTACTCCTTTGGTGGTGAAACTAATCTTAGTTTTGACGATGCTGTAAAACGGGTAACGGAGACTCTCAAGGAACAAGGCTTTGGTGTTCTTACGGAGATCGACGCAAAGAAGGTGCTCAAAGAAAAACTAGGACTGGATAGAAAACCCTATAAGATTCTAGGCGCTTGCAATCCTCATTTTGCTCATAAGGCAATCGATATCGAACCTGAACTCGGGACCCTTCTTCCTTGTAACGTTCTGGTTTATGAGAAGGAAGATGGGAATGTAGTGGTAACAGCGATGGACCCTGAAGCCGCATTAAAACTCGTTAATAATCCTGATATAGATGAAATCGCCAAAGAAGTTAGGAAAAGAATTGAGAAGGCTTTGGAGAGGGTTTAAACAACTCAGAAGACTTCTAAAATCATTACTTCGGGAGTTATTAAGATGTCTCAAAGCGAAAAGTTAGTAGTTATAGGAGGTAATGCAGCAGGGCTAAGCGCAGCAAGCTATCTAAAACGAAGAAAACCGGAGATTGAAGTTGTAGTTTTTGAAAAATCCCCACATGCTTCATACGGCTCGTGTGGACTACCTTATTACATAGAAGGTCTTGTTAAAGATCCTCTGGATCTTATAGCTGTGCCAATCGGCGCGCTAAGAGAAAAGAGGGGGCTAGATGTAAGGGTACTGCATGAGGTTGTAGATATTCATACACAAAAAAAGCAAGTTACAGTAAAAGACATTCAGGGCGACAAAGTTTTTGAACTTTCGTATGATTGGCTCGTAGTTTCTACAGGGGCTTCTCCTATAATACCACCTTTTGCTAGAGTATATATTGAAGGTGTGTTCACTCTCAGAAACCTTGAAGATGGAATAAAGGTCGGACGATTCATAAAAGAGGAATCGCCCAAAAGGGTTGCAGTTATAGGAGGAGGCTACATAGGAATGGAGGTGGCTGAGGCTTTTTCAGTTCGCGGGTTTCAAGTTACATTAATCGAAAAATTACCGAGGGTTCTTCCAAACTTCGATGCGGAGCTTTCAGAGAAGGTTCAGGAGAAACTCGAAGAGAAAGATATAAAACTTATGCTAGGTAGCGGGGTTAAGTCTATAGAAGGCGATGGGGTTGTAAAGAGTGTAATAACTGAGACTGAGATTGTTGAGACCGACCTGGTTCTTTTAGGGGTGGGTATAAAACCTGAAGTGGTTACTGCAAAGAATGCCGGGATAGAGCTGGGTGAGACAGGAGCAATAAAGGTTAATGATAGAATGGAAACAAATATCTCAAGGGCTTATGCATGCGGAGACTGCGCCGAGGCATATCATAGAATCCTGAAGAGAAATGTTTGGATTCCTTTGGGAGACACGGCAAATAAGCAGGGAAGAATAGCTGGGGCAAACATAGCCGGAGAAGAAATTTCCTTTCCGGGAATAATCGGAAGTGCCGCCACCAAGGTTTTTGAAATGGAGCTTGCTCGTACTGGACTTGGAGAAGAGGAGGCAAGAAGAGAAGGGTTTGATGTAGCGACGACATTAATTGAATCTAGTACGCGTGCCCATTATTATCCAGAGAAAAAACCTATAATAATCAAGCTCATAGCAGAAAAGAGAACAGGAAGACTAATCGGGGCGCAAGCGGTTGGGGGAGAAGGGGTTGCAAAGAGAATAGATGTTCTAGCTACGGCAATATGGGCTAAAATGTCACTGGATGATGTTGCATGGCTTGACCTTACTTATGTGCCTCCGGTTGCTCCAGTTTGGGACCCTGTGTTAGTTGCCGCGCAGGTGGGGATGAAAAGTGTTTAATGAAAAAACTCGGAAGTAAAATGATAAGTTACGCAACACTAATTGTTTTTATAATTGTCTTCGGCACCCTGGGTTACATGGTCATAGAGGATTGGAATCTTCTTGATTCCCTTTATATGACCGTAATAACTATTACCACAGTAGGATATAAAGAGGTTCATGACCTTTCTTCATACGGGGTAGTTTTTACTATTGTTCTTTTGATAGGAGGAGTTGGTATAATTCTTTATGTACTGGGTTCGGCAGCGAGGCTTATTTTAGAAGGCGAGCTACAAGAGGTAATCGGGAGGAGAAGATTGGAAAAGAAGATCAATGAATTGAAAGATCAATATATAATCTGCGGGTATGGAAGGATGGGTAAGATAATATGTAAAGAGCTTAGAGACAAGGGCATTAGTTATGTGGTTGTAGAAAAGAATCCGATATTGTCAAACGAAAAGGATGTTCTTATTTTTCAAGGAGATGCCACTAGCGATGAAACGCTGAAGAAGGTGGGTGTGGAGAGAGCGAGGGGGCTAGTATCGGTTCTTCCTACCGATGCCGAAAACCTTTTTGTGGTCCTCAGTGCCCGCGAGCTAAACCCGAATCTTCTTATAGTTGCGAGGGCGAGTGACGAAGGCGCGGAACAGAAAATGTTAAGAGCGGGTGCGGATAGGGTAGTATCACCCTATTATATTGGCGGGCTAAAAATAGCGCACATAATATTGAAGCCCGCTGTTATGGATTTTATAGAATTTGCAACAAAAAGCGGAAATATCGAGCTTCAAATGGAAGAGATAACTGTTAAGGAAGGCTCAAGACTTGGTGGACTTGAGCTTGATGAGTGCGGTATTGGAAAGGACCTAGGAATTATAGTTGTAGCAATTAAGAAGCCTACCGGCCGTATGGAGTTTAGCCCGACCTCAAAGAGTATCATTCAGATAGGGGATACATTAATAGCACTTGGTGAGATATCCAAACTGAAGACACTTGAGGGGATGGCAAAAGCATTATGAAATTTAAAGATTAACAGGGGGTGAAAGATGCCTAAGTACCTAGTAAAGGTATTAATGTTTACATTCTTACTTACAGGTAAAGGCTTCAATGCGGAATTACAGCTCTCTCTTACAGATGCCATGCAAATTGCCTTAGAAAATAATCACTATATAAGGGCATTTAAAAATTCACTCTCCGTTCAAGGGGATGAGGTAGGAATCGCAAGGAGTTTTCTATTGCCGAAAATAACACTTGAAGAAAGATTCATACGTACTGACAACCCCACAAGCGTTTTTTCAATAAAGCTGAACCAGGAAAGGTTCACTCAGTCTGACTTTAGAATTTCACAACTAAATCACCCAGACCCAATAAACGATTTTCAAACCTCCTTATCGTTTGAGCAGACCGTTCTATCACTGAAATCAAATTTAGGGCTCAAGATAGCAAAAAACGAGTTTTTAGCAAAACGAGAAGAACTTATTAGGAAAAAGGAAGAGGTGGTATTCGGGGTAGTGGAGTCCTATGTAGTGGTTCAAACTGCAAAGGAGTTTGTAAGTGTTGCCGAAAAAGTAGTTGAGGATGCAAGAGAGCATTTGAGAATCGCTAATTCAAGATATAAGACTGGATTAGGGCTTTATTCTGACACGCTTAGGGCTTCTACCACCGTGGCTGAGGCTGAACAAGAGCTTGTAAGTGCGAGGAAAAATCTAGATGTTGCAAAGAGAGCACTTGGGCTTTTACTTGGTATGTCGGAATCTGTGGATACAGATGATACTAAGATTCCAGAAATTACTGTAAAAGATATTGGTTATTATGAGGATATGTCTTTGTCGAGAAATGATATTAAGTCACTTGAGTTAAGGTATAAAAATGCCAAAGATGAGATAAGGGTCGCAGAATCAGGCTATCTGCCTATAGTTGGGATCGGAGCTTCCTATCAGTTATATGATAAAAACACACCTTTTGGCGCGGAGGGTAATAGCTGGTATATAACGGCATTTTTAAGATGGGATTTGTTTGATGGCGCAAGAAGGGAATACGAAAGGGCAAAGGCGAAATATAAGGCGGCTGAAATAGAAGAACAGCTAAGTGGATTTAAGAAAGTTGTCTCTTTTATGACTTATGAATCATACCTGGGTGTAAAAGAAGCTGAAAAGAATGTAGAGCTTGCAGAGGAGGCATTAAAAACCGCTGAAGAAGGAAGAAGACTGGTTAGACTAAGGTATAAGAATTCCTTATCTCCACTTATAGATCTGTTGGATGCGCAGATTAATTTAGATAGGGCAAGGGCAAATCTAGTGGCAAGGAAGAACGAATATCAGATTGCCATAGCTAAACTAAGTTTCGAGAGCGGGATTATATTACAGGACTTAGGAATAGAAGAGTAGTTTCTAATTACAGTTGCCATGAAAATAGCAATATCGATTGTTATTGCTTTGCTTTTGTTTGGATGCCAAGATGAGGTAGAATCGGGTAAAGCATATGTAGAAAGACCTGCGGTTACAGATGTAACTGTGATCGAGGTTAATCCATCCCAGGTTGATAGCTATTATGAAACCTCAGGAACGGTGAAAGCAAAGACCATAAGCACTATCACAAGCAGGGTTATGGGGACTGTTACATCGATTAATTTTATAGAAGGAGATAGGGTGAGTAAAGATGATGTGCTTTTAACGATAGATGATAGGGACGTTGCACAAAGGGTAAAGGTAGCGGAAGAGGGTTACAACGAGGCTGTAAAGGCTCTTCAGACGGCTGAACAAAACAAGTCACTATTAGACATAACGCATAAGAGGTATAAAAACCTTTATGATGAAAAGGCGATATCCGAGCAAGAGATGGATGAGATAGAAACCAAGAAAAAGGTTGCAAGTATCGAATACGAGCGTGCTCAGGCGATGGTAAAAAGAGCAGAGGCATCCCTTTTAGAGACACGAATAAATCATGGATTTACGAAAATAACGGCACCAATCACTGGAATTGTAACAGAGAAAAAAATTGATGTTGGCAGTATGGCTATGCCGGGAATGCCTCTTTTCAGGGTGGATGACGATTCGTCGTTCAGGGTAGAAGTGAATGTCGATGAAAGGCTTTTAGAAAGACTAAAAATCGGGATGCCTGTATTTGTATCTATGGATGCAACAGGCAGGCAGGTAATAGGACAGATAACTGAGATTGTGCCTGCGGTAGACCCTATGTCACGAACCTTCATCGTGAAGATTGATATAGAGGGGGAGTCTTTAAAAACAGGCCTTTATGTAAGAGTGTTAATAGCGGAGAGTAAGAAAGAAACGATTCTTGTTCCTATACTGGCAATTGTGGAAAAGGGACAGCTTACCGGGGTATACGCAGTCGATGATCAGGGAATAATAACTTACCGCCTCATAAAGACTGGTAAAAAGTACGATGAGAAAATAGAAGTGCTTTCTGGTATAAATGATGGAGACAGGATAATCGTTAACGGGATAGAAAGGGCAGTAGATGGAGGAATCATAAAGCAGTGATGGAATAGAAATGGGATTTGCTGGCAAGATCGCCAATGTATTCATAAAATCAAAGCTCACCCCCCTTATAGCAATTGCCTCATTTATCCTGGGATTATTTGCCGTAATAGTAACACCACGTGAGGAAGAGCCCCAGATTATAGTGCCAATGATAGACGTTTTTGTTTCGTATCCAGGGGCTTCTGCCAAAGAGGTAGAAGAACGTGTTACGAAGCCAATGGCAAAACTCCTTTGGGAGATAAAGGGCGTTGAATACGTATACACAATGTCGAAGCCGGGTATGAGCCTTGCCATTGTGAGATTTTATGTAGGCGAGGATATGGAGGATAGCATTGTTAAGCTGTATAACAAATTACTTTCTAACTACGATAAGATTCCTCCCGGTGTATCAGAGCCTCTTGTAAAACCAAAATCCATAGATGACGTGCCGATACTCACATTCACTCTCTGGAGCGATAAATATGGTGGTTATGAGCTCAGAAGAATAGCGTTTGAGGTTGCTGACGAACTCAAAAAGGACAAAGATATATCTGAATTTCATGTGATTGGGGGTCAGAGAAGACAGGTAAGAATAAGTCTAGAGCCATCGAGACTAAGGGCTTATAATATTTCTCCTCTCCAGGTAGCTCAGATAATTGAAAAAGCCAATTTTGCTTTGCCAAGTGGTGCATTTCCCTCAGACAACAAGGAATACGTCGTAGAAACAGGTGGGTTCCTTAAGGATGCGGAGGAAGTGGGAAATATTGTTGTTAGCCTGTTTAACGAGAGGCCTGTTTATTTAAGAGAGGTTTCTCAAATAACTGACGGTCCCGAGGAGCCTACAAACTATGTATTTATGGGATATGGTCCATCCTCTAAAGAAATGAAAAGCGGCTTATACGAAGCTGTTACTATAACAATCGCAAAGAAAAAAGGGACAAACGCAACCCATATAGCAGAGAGGATGCTTGAGAAGATAGAGGCTCTTAAAGGGGGTATCATCCCATTTGGAGTAGAGATAACAACAACCAGAAACTATGGAGACACAGCAAGGGAAAAGTCGGATGAGCTCCTTAAGCATATGCTTATCGCAGCCCTTTCTGTAACTCTCCTTATAGCACTCGCACTCGGCTGGAGGGAATCTATAGTGGTTTTAGTGGCTGTGCCCGTAACCCTTGCCCTTACGATTTTTGTGAGCTACTTGTACGGCTATACGCTTAATAGAGTCACTCTTTTCGCCCTCATATTTTCTATAGGTATCCTCGTTGACGACGCCATTGTCGTGGTTGAAAACATACATCGCCATTTCAAGATGGGTAGGGTTGATACAGAAACAGCTGTGCTTGCTGTGGATGAGGTTGGAAACCCGACGATACTTGCTACATTTACGGTTATAGCCGCTCTTCTTCCCATGGCCTTCGTCTCAGGTCTAATGGGACCGTATATGCGCCCTATTCCTATCGGGGCATCTGCAGCAATGCTAATATCGCTCTTTATCGCCTTTATTATCAGCCCTTGGTTAAGCTACATTGTGCTTAAAGGAGTGAGGAGTGATAGGGAGAGCAAAAAAGATGAAAGCAGGATAATCGGCACCCTTAACAAGGTTTACGAAAAAAATCTCAGAGGACTTTTAGAAAACAGGAGAAAAAGGCTCAAAGCCTTCGGGCTAGTTGCATTTCTTCTCCTAGGCTCATTCCTGTTATTGCTGCTAAAGATGGTCACAGTGAAAATGCTTCCATTTGATAATAAAAGCGAGTTGCAGGTCGTTATAGACATGCCTGAGGGCACGACTCTTGAAGAGACCGGAGCCATATCAAGGGAGATAGGAGAATATCTTAAAGCTGTTCCGGAAGTTATAGATTATCAACTATATGTTGGTACTGCAGCCCCCTTTAATTTTAATGGCCTTGTAAGACACTATTTCTTGAGGAGAGGGGATAATGTTTCAGACATTCAGGTGAATTTTGTTCCCAAGGGGAAAAGAAAGGCTCAAAGCCATGACATTGCAAAGAGAATAAGACCGGATATTAAAAAGATTGGTGACAAATACAACGCTAGGATAAAGGTAGCCGAAGTCCCTCCGGGTCCGCCTGTGCTAAGCACGCTCGTAGCAGAAATATACGGACCCGATTTTGAAAGACAGATCGAAGTAGCCGGAGAAGTTATGGAGGTGTTTAAAAAAACAGATGGTGTGGTAGACGTTGACTGGTATGTAGAAGATGACCAAAGAAAGATAGTTCTTGATGTTGACAAAGAAAAGGCTGCATATCATGGAATAAGTACCGACTCTGTTTCAAAGACCCTTAGCATTCTGTTAAAAGGAGAGGCATTCGGGCTCACTCATTTTGAGAAGGATAAAGAGCCTGTGGAGCTGTATTTAAGGGCGCCTCTCTCAGAAAGAGCCGGTATAGACAATTTAAGGGAGGTAACGCTTATGTCATCCTCTGGTACTTTGATTCCTATTTCCGAACTAGTAGAGGTAGAGGAAGTTACGGAGGATAAGACTATATATGGTAAAAATCTTAAGCGAGTGGTTTATGTCATAGGAGATGTTGCTGGAAAAGAAGAAAGTCCGGTATACGCCATACTCAAGATGAAAGAGAAGATACAAGAACTCAAATTACCGGAGGGGTATGAATTAAAGCAATATTTTAGAGACCAACCGCAACTGGAGGATAGGTACTCTATGAAATGGAACGGGGAGTGGCAGATTACATACGAGGTATTCAGGGATCTTGGAATTGCCTTTGCAGGCGTTTTGGTCTTGATATACGTCATGATAGTAGGGTGGTTCAAGTCGTTTATAGTTCCTTTCGTTATAATGGCTCCTATCCCTCTGTCTCTAATAGGAATACTTCCCGGACACGCTTTAATGGGTGCATTTTTCACTGCAACATCCATGATAGGTTTCATAGCAGGTGCGGGTATAGTGGTAAGGAACTCCATTATATTAGTAGACTTCATTGAGCTTAAGCTTTCAGAAGGAAGACCCTTGAAGGAGGCTGTTGTAGAGGCTGGTGTAATAAGGTTCAGGCCTATGCTTCTTACCGCTTCTGCAGTTGTAGTGGGGTCATCTGTAATACTTTTTGACCCGATATTTCAAGGTATGGCGATTTCCCTAATGGCAGGTGAGGTAGCTGCAACCCTACTTTCAAGGACAATGGTGCCGGTTTTATACTATATGTATAAGAAAAGGGTAATAAAGGAAGTTTTATAAGTGCAATAGTGTTATTAATGTTCTTGTCATGATTCAATTCATTAGTATTACTGAATATATAAGTGGTTTCGAAATGACTAAACATCTAGAAATGACGAGGCAGATTTTTATTAAGATTGTTAAGATGAAGTGATTTTCTTTATGCCATTATACAGAGGGCAGTAATGAAGAATAAGAAAAAATTGATAGTCCTGATACCTGTAATCATAGTCGTAGTGATATTAACCTACAAATACCTCTTGAGTAAATCACAAAGTAATCAGAATATTATTCGTGTCTCTGGTAACATAGAGGTCACCGATGTTGAGGTAAGCTTCAAGATTAGTGGGCACGTGGATAAGCGGCTCGTGGATGAGGGCGAGCTATTACGAAAAGGTATCATTGTGGCTCGCCTGGACAGTTCTGACCTGACAAGGGAGGTTGCGATTCGCCGGGCGGAACTCCACGAGGCAGAGGCTAAACTGGCTGAACTTGAGGCAGGGTCACGCCCTCAAGAAATTGCTGAGGCTGAAGCCAAATTAACAGCTGCTAGGGCGGAAAAAATGCATCTAGAGAGCGACTTTCGTAGGGCGGAGCAGTTGTTCAAGAAAAAGATAATCTCCAAAGAGGAATTGGTTCACTCTGAAGGAGAATACGAGGTTGCGGCTGCTCGATTGCGGGAGGCCGAAGAGCAACTCAAGCTGATTAAAGAGGGACCGCGCAAAGAGGCTATCGAACAGGCCCGCGCTCGCGTCGAGCGAGCCAAAGCAGCCCTCGCCTTAGCTGAGACTAATATAGGCTACACGACTCTGTTCTCGCCAACCTCTGGAATTGTTTTGTCGGAAAATGTCGAGAATGGAGAGTTTGTCTCTCCTGGGACGCCAATCATTACGATCGGCGACCTCGAAAATGTGTGGCTACGAGCATACATAAACGAGACCGACCTAGGCCGTGTGAAAGTCGGACAACGGGTGTGTGTAACTACTGATACTTATCCGGGGAAGGTGTATGAAGGACGTATCTCTTTTATTGCCTCGGAGGCTGAGTTTACGCCTAAGAACGTGCAAACCGAAAAAGAACGTGTCAAACTCGTCTATCGTGTGAAAGTGGAAATCCCAAATCCCAACATGGAACTCAAACCCGGCATGCCTGCCGATGCTGACATACTAGTGGGTCAGGAAGAGGGGCTATGCACGTCATAAAGACTGAAAAACTTAGAAAGTCCTTCAACGGCCTTACTGCTGTTGACAGTCTCACGCTGACAGTAGACGAAGGCGAGATATTCGGTCTAGTTGGTCCAGACGGCGCTGGAAAGACGACGACAATGCGGTTACTTACATCGATCATGGAACCTACTTCAGGCGATGCGTGGGTGATGGGTAAGCATATCGTTCGAGAGGCAGAGGCCATAAAGGAAGATATTGGCTACATGAGCCAGAGATTCGGCCTCTATACGGACCTCACAGTGATGGAGAACATAGATTTCTATGCGGACATCTACAATGTGCCACGAAAAGGCCGACAGGAAAAAATCGACCGACTCCTTGCCTTCAGTAATCTGACTCCCTTCAAGAAGCGTCTAGCAGGAAATTTATCTGGTGGAATGAAGCAAAAGCTGGGTCTTGTCTGTGCTCTCATTCACACACCCAAAGTGCTCTTTCTTGACGAGCCGACAAACGGCGTGGATCCTGTCTCGCGTCGTGACTTCTGGCGTATTCTGTATCAATTGCTCCGTGAGAAGGTCACGATTTTTATCTCAACCGCTTATCTCGATGAAGCCGAGCGCTGTAGCCGGGTAGGACTCATCCACAAGGGCAACCTCTTTGCCCTCGGGACGCCAGACGAACTGAGAAAACTCATGCGCGGGATAGTCATCGAGATTCGTCCCTCAGAACCACGCAAGGCTGCAGTATTACTACGCGAACAGCTACCGCCAGACTCAGTAGGGCTTTTTGGTGAACGTATTCATATCGTGACTCAGAACTCTGACATGACTAAAGCAGAGGTAGAAAGAGTTCTCACCAAGGTTGGACTAACAATAAACAGCATCCGTACGATTGAGTCGTCGCTTGAGGACGTATTTGTCTCGGTACTGGCAAGAGATAGGGAGTAGCAGCCTTGAACGCAGGTGAAAACGGAAAGGCTGTAATCATAAAGGATCTGGAGAGGCGGTTTGGCAGCTTTATCGCCGTGAATCGTATCAGTTTGGAAGTTGCCAAGGGCGAGATATTCGGCTTTATCGGTCCTAACGGCGCTGGCAAGTCAACAACGATCCGTATTCTGTGTGGTATTCTCACGCCGACAGGCGGTATGGGGACTGTTGCGGGTTTCGATATATCCACCGAGGCAGAGAAAATCAAAACCCGCATCGGGTATATGAGTCAGAAGTTTTCGCTTTACGAGGACTTGACAGTTGAGGAGAACATAGATTTCTACAGTGGTATTTACCGTGTCACTCCGGAGAGGAAAAAGGAACGGAAGGAATGGGTGATCGAGATGGCAGGTCTTAAGGAGCACCGGCACTCCAAAACGGCCGTTCTTTCAGGCGGTTGGAAGCAGCGGCTGGCACTCGGATGTGCGATTCTCCATGAGCCTCCGATCATTTTTCTCGACGAGCCGACCTCTGGCGTAGACCCTATCAGTCGCCGTCAGTTCTGGGATCTGATCTACGAACTCTCCAGCAAGGGTGTCACAGTCTTCGTCACTACTCACTATATGGAGGAGGCTGAATATTGTGATCGAATAGGTCTTATCTATCGAGGTGAACTGATAGCCAGTGGAACACCAGGGGTGCTCAAAACAGAACTTATGCCTGAGGATATTCTGGAGGTCACGTGTGAACGGCCACAGGATGCGATGGGTGAGATTGAGAAAATCCCCAGTATCAAAGGAGTTGCTTTGTTTGGCAAAGGGCTACACGTTGTTACTGAAGATGCTGAAGCTGCCGCAGATGCAATCCAAAATATCCTTGCTGAGCGAGATTATCAGTTTATTAATGTCGAGAAAATCGTCCCTTCGCTTGAGGACGTATTTGTTTCACTCATCGAGGCCCGTGACCGTGCCAAACAGCGTAAACAAGAGGTAGGACGATGAAGTCATACAGAGTCTGGACTATAGCCCGCAAAGAGTTCATTCATATCATTCGTGATCCGCGGAGCCTAGGTATGGCCATTGCCATTCCTATGTTACTATTGGTTCTTTTCGGTTATGCTTTGACACTCGATGTAGATAACGTGCCGATGATGGTCTGGGACCAGAGCAAGTCCCAGACGAGCCGTGAGTTCATCAGTCGTTTCAATGGTTCTCCCTACTTCTCGCTTCAGGGATACGTACGCAATTACAAGGAACTAGAGCGAGCAATCGACTCCGGTCAAGCCCTTATAACACTCATTATTCCAATGGACTTTGCGCGACTCATCGAGTCTGGACGTCAAGCTCCAGTACAGTTAATTGTGGATGGGAGTGATTCCAACACCGCGACCTTCGCTATAGGATATGCCGACATAGTAGCTCAGACCTATTCCCAGGATGTTGCTATTAGTGAAATTCAGCAGGTCCGCGGCCGCACGCTTCACCCGCCGCTTGACTCTCGGCCTCGGGTTTGGTTCAACGCTGATATGGAGTCGAAGAACTACATCGTCCCAGGTTTAATCGCCGTGATTATGATGGTAATCGCAGCGCTTCTAACCTCGCTGACGGTAGCTCGCGAGTGGGAACGCGGCACAATGGAGCAGCTCATCTCTACGCCGATCAAGGGCCGAGAGTTAATCCTTGGCAAACTCTTGCCCTACTTTGCCATCGGCATGTTCGACGTACTGCTGGCTGTCCTCATGGGTGAGTTTCTGTTCCAGGTACCATTGCGGGGTAACGTAGCCTTAATCTTTGGGACGGCTGCGGTCTTTCTAGCAGGGGCTTTGTCGCTGGGCATAGTGATCAGTATTGTAACCAAGAGTCAACTGTTAGCCAGCCAGTTGGCGATGGTTTTGACATTTCTGCCATCGTTTCTGCTATCTGGATTTATGTACGCCATTAGCAATATGCCCAAACCAATCCAACTGATCACGTATCTTATCCCGGCGAAGTATTTTGTAACCATACTCAAAGGAATCTACCTAAAAGGGGTTGGATTGGAAATTCTAGCTGTCGAGGCGGGGCTCTTGACTGTTTTTGGTATTGTCATGGTAGTCTTGGCCAACATGAAATTTAAGAAAAAGCTGGCGTAGCCATGTTTGAGCGTATTAAGCACATGCTTATTAAAGAGTTTATCCAGATCTTTCGTGATCCGAAGATGATAGGCATCATTTTTCTGATGCCTATCATCCAGTTGCTTGTCTTTGGTTATGCCGTAACAACTGACGTTAAGCACGTTGCTACAGCGGTCTATGACCTTGACGACAGTATTGCCAGCCGTGAGTTAATAGCTCGATTCATGGAGTCTGGATATTTCGATATCGTGGAGTATATCAACAATGAAGATCGCGCCAGCGAGTTGATCGACCGTGGCAAGGTACAGGCCATTCTTCGTATGAATAAGGGCTTCGAGGATGACCTGCGATCTGGTAAGACAGCCCAGTTTCAAATAATCGTAGACGGGACCGATTCAAACACGGCAGGAATCGTGCTCGATTACAGTGCCAAGATCATCTGGCAGTTCTCACAAAAGGTTTTGATCACGAGGTTCACTCGTCTTAAAGGCTCATTTCAGAAACCTGGCTGGGTCGAGATGCAAACGCGTGCTTGGTTTAATGAGAACCTCGAGAGCCGCAACTTCTACGTGCCTGGAGTGATTGCCATCCTTGTGATGCTTATCACTCTCTTGCTCACTAGCATGGCCATCGTGCGTGAGAAAGAGATTGGTACAATGGAACAGATTATAGTCACCCCAATCACACCGATGGAGTTCATCCTAGGCAAGACCGTGCCTTTTGCCTTTATTGGTTTTACTGATGTGATTTTAATTACACTGATAGGCGTGTTCTGGTTTGAGGTGCCGATCCGGGGTAATCTACTTTTGCTCTTCTTTGCTACGGCTCTCTATCTGATGACGACGCTAAGTGTGGGGCTCCTGATTTCAACGGTTAGCCAGACTCAGCAGCAGGCGATGATGAGTACCTTCTTCTTCTACTTCCCTGCAGTGCTTCTTTCAGGATTCATGTTTCCCATTGCCAATATGCCGGAGATCATCCAGTGGCTCACCTACCTGAATCCGCTACGGTATTTTCTGGTGATCATCCGTGGTATTTTCCTCAAGGGAGTAGGACCGACAGTACTCTGGCCACAAATGGTTGCACTAGCCGTGATGGGTCTAGTCACATTGTGGCTCGCCTCGAGAAGATTTCGAAAGACCCTTGCTTGATTGCTAAAGTAGTGAATATCATGAAAGGTAATAATATTATCCCCTAGCTAACTGTTTTAGCTATATTATTAACGATTGTGTTTCTCGGATCTGATAGAATTTTGGACAAGGAGATAAAGATACGAAATTTGAGATTCCCAAGCCATTGAAATTGGAGCATGAAGAGCTTCATGCCGAACTTGTTAAAGCTACCAAGGCGGGTGGAAAGATAGGAGAGGTTGCAAAGGCTGTTGCTAGGATTTTGCATTCCCATTTTGTAAAAGAGGAGGAATATGTGTTACCCCCGCTTGGATTACTGCCTCCCTTAGCAGAAGGAAAAGCTACACCAGAATGGAAAGCCTTCTATCTACGACTGAAAGACCAAAAACAGAACTACCTCAGATGTTCCAAGAGCACAAAGCTATCGTTGCAGCGCTCAAGAATCTTTCTGAAGTAGCACAGAAGGAAGGGAAGATGGAATATGTAGACTTTGCCGACGAACTTATGTCGCATGCACAGTCAGAAGGAAAAGTTTTATACCTTACTGCGATATTGATCGGGGAATATATGAAACTAGAGCTTAACAAATAAAGACTGCATATTTTTTTCTGTAACAAAGCAATTCATTTTGCCCTTGTTTTACTCTAAGTCATTCCCCAGGAATATGTACTTCTTCGCTCTCTTTTAAGCAAGCTTGAATTTTAAGGTTTGGCTGTAGCCTGATAAATGCCGTATCACAGTCCTTCACAAGATCCCTTGTATATTTGAATATCTCCTCAGCAACGGCTTGTGAATCTTCTGAATTTTTCCATCCAAGGTATCTTTCATTCACGTTGGACCAGTCGTGGCAAAGCCAATCTCTTGGGGC
>JAKEHC010000043.1 GCA_022615255.1 Candidatus Dadabacteria bacterium
ATTTGTCCTAACCTCTATTCCACCCTTTAGTAGTTTCTTCCGTGCCCTTTTAGCCAGGTCAGGATCAACCCCTCCTAGAATTTCACTATCTGCCTCAATTAGGACTATTTTCACATCGTTAACATCTATTCCACGATATTTTTTTACCACATGACGGTAGACGAAATCCCTCAGTTCCGCCGTAAGTTCTACACCGGTGTAACCACCTCCTACTATTATAAAAGTTAGCATCTCCTCTTTTAAACTTAAATCATGCTCGTGGTCAGCATGCTCAAGGATGTCAATTATGTGGTCCCTTAATTCTGCAGAATCCTCAAGCGTTTTAAGAGAAAAGGTATAGCTTTCAGCGCCTGGCACGTTGAAATAGTTGGTAGTGCCGCCTATTGCAATAACAAGATAATCATAAGAGAGCTCACCCTCTGAAAGTCTCACCAATTTCTTATTGAGGTCTATTCCTTTTACCGAATCCCGAATAAACCTAAACCTCCTGTCCATTCGTATGTCCCTTATTGTCTGAATGATGTGTCTTGGCTCTATGTATGAAGAAACAATCTGCGGTAGCAAAGGTGTAAATAACGTATAATTTTGATTGCTTACAAGGATAATTTCCAAATCCCTTCTTTTGCCAAGTCCGGACTCAAGGGTTAATACAGTTTCCATACCTCCGAATCCAGAACCCAAAACAACCCCCCTTATCATTTTAAGAATCTACCCCAGGAAATAATCCGATTTGGAACGATTTTAATTACCGGCAGGTTTAATTCAGATAGCTTCATATCTATATACTGAGGATACTTTTCAGAAAGCAGTGTTAATGAATTCTGATATTCCTCCCCAGATTCTATTATCTCGGCTCTCCCATTAATAATAATGTAACAGAGCTTACTCCAGTCCTCGTAATATTCATCAATTACAAGCGACACGTTTGGATTTTCAATTATATTCCGAACCCTCTTTAGCTCTCTTGGAGTCGCACGCTTTGGTTTATCATCTATTGGTGTGTAGAAATATATTCCATTAAAAGAGTAGCATACGGGGATTACCCTAGGTTTTCCCAATCCGTCTACTGTCGCCATCCTAGCGACCCTATTTGATTTTATAAACTCGACCTCTTTAATAGTTGGTAAAATCACAATCCTTATTATCCAAGCCTTAACTAGTTTATAGACAAACTTGAATTATTAATGAAGTATTTTATAATAAATTGTTTATAACATAAAGGTCTACTGAGCTTACCTTACCAGTAAAATCAATGGAACATACAAAAATATTTAGCGGTACATCTAATATCCCTCTTACTGAGGCTGTATGTAAATACCTTGATGTATTGCCCGGAAAAGCTGAGATAAAAAGGTTCAGCGATGGTGAAGTGTTTGTCGAGATATCAGAGAGCGTTCGAGGATCACATGTTTTTGTCATCCAGTCAACCTGTCCTCCGGTAAACGAGCATATAATGGAGCTTCTTATCATCACAGACGCCTTAAAAAGGGCATCGGCAAGGGCGATTACAGCGGTGATTCCATACTATGGCTACGCAAGACAGGATAGAAAGGTTCAACCAAGGGCTCCAATCTCCGCTAAACTAGTCGCAGATATTATTGTTAAGGCGGGTGTAAACAGGGTTATAACAGTGGATCTTCATGCCGGGCAGATACAGGGGTTTTTTGATGTTCCTGTTGATCATCTTTATGCCACCCCCGTCTTTATAAACTATTTAAGAAAGAAATTTAATAAAAATGAACTAGTCGTGGTATCCCCCGATGCAGGCGGGCTAGAAAGAGCGGGAGAATACGCTAAGAGGCTTGACGCTAAACTGGCTGTGACATACAAGAGGAGAACTGCTCCCAATGAAGCTAAGATCACGCATGTTATTGGAGAGGTCAAGGGAAAAAGAGTGATTATAGTAGATGATATGGTCGACACCGCCGGAACAGCAATACAGGCCGCTCAGGCATTAGCTAGAGACGGAGCAAAACAAATAACACTTTGCTGTACTCACGGTGTGCTTTCAGGAAACGCCATCCAAAAAATTGAAAATTCGGTACTCGAAGAGGTATTAGTAACGGACACAATTCCACATAGACAGGAAACAAAGAGGTGTAAAAAGATCAAGGTTCTTAGCATTGCAGAACTCCTCGGCGAAGCAATAAGAAGGATAGCCGCTGGAGATTCAATAAGCACCCTATTTATTTAATTGCAAGGAGTTAAACATGGCACAAAGCACTTTATATGTTATGAGAAGAGATAAAACGGGAAAGAGTGTAGCAAGAAAAATAAGAAGAGAAGGAGCCATCCCAGCTGTACTCTACGGAAGAGAGACTAAGTCCATTCCTCTAACTGTAAACCCGCTGGATCTCAAAAAAGCCCTTTCCACAGACGCTGGAGAGAACACTCTTTTAGAGATTCATATAAAAGGTGACGGAGAGGAGATTACAAAAATCGCCTTACTTCGTGATGTCCAATATGATTATCTCAAAAGCCGACCCATACATTTTGATTTTCAGGAAGTCATGATGAAGGAATTAATAACAGTGAAAGTCCCTATTAGAATAGTTGGAAAGGCTCAAGGAATACAAGAGGGCGGAATTCTTGAGGAAATAATGAGAGAGATTGAGGTCGAATGCCTTCCTGCCTCCATCCCTAATGTTATAGATGTTGATGTGACTCAACTTGGTATTGGGGATTCATTGCACATTAGCGATCTGGTTCTTCCCGAAAACATTACCGTACTTCAAGAACCAGAGCAAACCATAGTAACGATTCTTTCACCCGTTATGGAAGAGGTAAAACCCGCTGCCCCGGCCGAGCCTGTTCTTGCTGCTGAGACTGGAGAAGAAGAGGCAAAAGCTGAAACAGAAAAAGAGGGCGATGAGGAATAATTTGTATAATGATCATAGTTGCCGGACTTGGAAATCCAGGAAAGGGATACTCTTCCTCAAGACACAACGTTGGATTCATGGTCATAGATGAGCTTGCAAAAGGGTTAGGCGTTAGCCTTAAGAAAAAAGGATTCAGAAGCCACTATGCTCAGGCATCGATAGAAGAAAAGAGGTTATTACTCCTTAAACCTGATACCTACATGAACCGAAGTGGAGAGGCTTTATCGGATGTTATTGAATTTTTTAAAATACCAGCGAAAGATTTAATAGTTGTGTATGACGAAATGGATATTCCTCTAGGAAATATAAAAGTTAAAATTGGAGGAGGGAGCGCAGGGCATAGAGGAATTGAGTCTATAATAAACTCTCTAGGACAGAGTGACTTTATAAGAGTAAGAGTTGGAATAGGAAAACCCGTTCAAAAATCTCAAGGCATAGACCATGTGCTTTCACAGTTTGAAAAAGATGAAAAAAAGCTGGTCAATAGAGTGGTAGATAGAGCAAAGGATGCAGTTTTAGAAATCGTTCTTAGCGGTGCGGAAAACGCTATGAATAAATTCAACAGAAAAGCTGAGGTAACAATTGATCCAGAAACTATTATAAATGAACAGGAGCGAAAATAAGCATAATGCAAGATTCAGGATGCACTATGATAATTATATTCGTGCGAATACGCGTGCATACGAGGCTAGTTGGTTAAAAGATGAATAGATATGAGTCTTAACTGTGGAATTGTGGGACTGCCTAATGCAGGAAAATCTACTATATTCAACGCCTTAACCTCTGCTAAAGCACTTATAGCTAGTTACCCCTTTACTACAATTGATCCAAACGTAGGCATTATAAATGTGCCTGATGAAAGATTAACCAAATTAGCGGATATCATAAAACCTGAGAGGGCCATCCCAGCCACAATTAAAATCATTGATATCGCAGGACTCGTAAAAGGAGCGAGTAAAGGTGAAGGGCTCGGAAATAGATTTCTCGCACACATTAGAGAGGTTGACGCCCTGATTCATGTTGTGAGGTGCTTTGATTCGCAAGTTCCGCATGTTTTTGAAAGTATTGACCCAAAGCGGGATGTTGATGTAATAAATCTTGAGCTTCTCCTTGCAGACCTTGATACAGTTGAGAAAAGGATAGCAAAAATAGAAAAGGTGGCTAAATCTGGGAATAAAGAAGCACAGATGGAGCTTAGTTTCTTAGAGCATTTGAAAAATCATATATCTCACGGGAAGCCGGCTAGACTATTTTTAGTGGAGGGAGACTTAGAAGAAAAGATTATGAATGAGTTAAGCCTGCTTACGATTAAACCAGTTCTCTATGTTGCAAATCTTGGCGAAGAAGAAGGGCATCAATCGTGTATTGAAACCTTAAGGAGAATATCAGAAGCAGAAATGGCTCAATTGATTGAAATCCTTGGTAAACTTGAAGCCGAACTGTCCGACTTTTCAGAAGAGGAATCAAAGGTTTTTCTTAGCGATATGGGGCTAACCGAGTCGGGGCTTAGAAGGCTGATAAAAGCAGCCTATAAATTATTAAATCTAGTAACGTTTTACACGACAAATGGTATTGAGCTTCGTGCATGGACAGTAAAGGAAGGGACTAAGGCTCCAAGAGCGGCTGGGAAAATCCATACCGATTTTGAGAAAGGATTTATAAAAGCTGAAGTAATATCATATGAGGACTACATAAAGGCTGGATCTGACACGGCTGCAAGGGAATCAGGGCTTTTAAGAATAGAGGGCAAAGACTATCAAATTCAGAATGGAGATATGGTATATTTTAGGTTCAAAAATTAAACCCGTTACTCCTTAGCTTATGCACCACAGATCATAGGCACAGGGTCGGAAGTACAAAATGGGAGGCAATTTGATGGCAGAGCTAAACTATTATGAAACCCTTTACCTTACCCGGCCAGACCTAACAGAGGATGAGTTAGGTAAGGTACAGGAAAAACTAGCGGAAGCTATAACAAACCACGAAGGGGAGATTTTTAGATCCGATAAGTGGTCTGAGAGAAACCTTGCTTACAAGATTGAAAAATTTACTAAGGGAGTTTATTATATCCTGATTTACAAGGCACTCCCAAGCGTTGTAGCTGAGGTAGAGAAAAACCTCAGGTTCTATAATACTGAAGTGTTGCGATTTATGACTGTGAGGATAAATAAGGAAACCGCTCTAAGCGAGAAAGCTGCATCCGAAATGCACCTTGAAGAGGGAGGTTCATAAAAGATGGAAAGAGAGAATGCAAAAGAAAAAAAGTATTTTGTGAGAAAAAAGGTTTGCAAGTTCTGTATAGAAGCGTTAGAGATAGACTATAAAAGAGTCGATCTTCTCTCGCAGTTTGTAACTGAACGAAAGAAAATTGTGCCAAGGAGGAGTTCAGGGCTGTGTGCGTACCATCAGAGGGAGCTCGCTTCAGCAATAAAAAGGGCGCGTGTTATGGCACTTCTTTCGTTTACAGTGCTTCACTGATTAGCCGCCAGTAATCAATCCTTAGTTGTCAGGCAATAAATCCACCAGCAAGACTGGTGAACTACCCATAACTAGGGGAGGCAATGAGTTCCCTCGACTAAACTCGGGACCGGCTTTCTCGTTGCCATTCTCAGCCGTTGGTAAAATAGTATTAAAATTTGTAGCTGACAACTTATGGATAGCAACCAAAACAGTAGGAGGTTTCAGAAATGAAGGTAATTCTTATAACCGATGTTCAAGCGATTGGAAAAAGAGGTGAAATAAAAGAGGTAAAAGAAGGGTTTGCAAGAAATTTTCTTTTTCCACGCAAATTAGCTTTAGAAGCAACCCAGGGAAATCTTAAAGTTTTGGAGCAGCAAAAGCAAAGCCTCAAGAAAAAAGAGGATAAAGATAGAACCGACGCTACGGGCTTAAGAGATAAACTCAACGGGGTTTCTTGCCTAATTCCAGTCAAAGTAGGTGAAGAAGACAAGATATTCGGCTCGGTCACCTCACAAAATATATCAGACACCCTGGCAAAACTAGGCTTTGATATATCAAAAAAGGATATTGAGCTTGAAGCGCCTATTAAAAGTCTAGGGGTCCACGAGATTCCTATAAGACTTCACCATGATGTAACCGTAAATATAAAGGTTGAAGTAATTAAAGAAGAAGGATAAGAACTCACGCTCTACCTACTCAAGTGACATCATTTCCTGAACCGTAATTTTCTTATACCCAACCGGGGCTTGGAATTCATTTTCCGGTATATCAGCTTGTGTGACCTTTAATATCTCCTCAATAAAAACACTGCTACCAGAGGAATAGTCCACGAGTCTCATTGGAAAACCTGATTCATATATCTCTTTGAAAATCTTTTCTTCATCATCTCGATTAGAATCCCCGCCGTCTGTTCTTTTTAGTCCTTCTAATTGCTTTATATAGCTTGCCATTTTCCCTGGATCGAGTTCGTTATTTGGCACAGCTTCCTTACTTGTCCATACCTCTCGGATGAGTTTTCCATCTTCATAAACCTCGTATTTCCGAGATTTGTATCCTGCAATTGTCTCGTTTATTTCCGTTTGCTTTAACGTTAGTTTTCTAGGCTTTGATTGAGCCTTCATAAGCTCTTCAACCTTTGCCCTCTGTTCCGGTGGTAGCTTAGAAATTTGAGCCTCCAATGCCGACTTCATTTCATCCGGCTTTGCTATTACATATCTTTTACTTTCGTCGTCGACTTGAACCATCTCACCAGTATTCAGATCAAATATAATCACCCCAGGTCCTTTTTCCTGAACAAACTTAATTTTGTTATTGGATATAAATATTGTTCCCTTATTTTTTTGAGTGCTGCCTTTCTCAAATCTTAACTGCTCCATAATAAGTCCGGCATGTGCGTTTGCGGCTAAGCTAGAAGCTATAACCATTATTACAAAGAATGAAAAATATACTCTTGTTATAGGTTTATTCATATTTTATTACTTTCCCTCCTTATAAGTTTCAGCCTATTAGCCAGTTTCGACCTTATTTAATAATCAATAACAGTCTCACGTTTGTCAATATACCAGTTTAACTTGACGACTTCCAGAATTGTGATAGGCTTAAATTTTAAAAGTTAGATAATAAGGGGAGGTAATTTTATTATGGCTGAAAGACAAAGGCTTTTTGCACCTGTCGGCGAAAAAGAGGTTACAAGAGCCATAGTAGATGAGTTTTCAAAGGAATTTTCAGAATATGTAACGAGCGATGTAATTGTTGTCGGCGGAGGTCCTAGCGGCTTAGTCGCGGCTAAAGACATTGCAAAGAAAAAATATAAAGTACTCCTCGTTGAAAGGATGAATTACTTAGGCGGTGGATTCTGGATTGGGGGATACCTTATGAATAAAGTCACAGTCAGAGACCCGGGGCAAAAGGTGTTAGATGAGATAGAGGTTCCTTATAAAGAGGTTTCTGATGGCCTTTATGTCGCAGATGGTCCTTATGCCTGCTCAAAATTAATAGCGGCAACTTGTGAGGCAGGGGTAAAGGTTGCAAATATGACTATGTTCGATGACCTCGTTTATAGGGAAAATGGGCGCGTTGCCGGTGTTGTTGTAAACTGGACCCCTATTTCAAACATGCCGAAGGAAATTACATGCCTTGATCCTATAGCGCTTGAGTCAAAACTCGTCATTGATGCCACTGGGCATGACGCTTATCTCGTCTCGAGGTTAGCTAAACAAGGATTATTCAATAAACTACCTGGTCATGGCTCCATGTGGGTAGAAAAATCCGAGGATGCACTTGTTGAATACACAGGTGAAGTAGCGCCCGGCTTGATTGCTTGTGGAATGTCCGTAAATACCACATATGGACTTCCCAGAATGGGACCAACCTTTGGTGGGATGCTGCTTTCAGGCAAAAAGGCGGCAGAAGTAGCGATTCGGAGGTTACAGGAACAGGCAAGAGCTTAGATAAATAAAATACCCTGTAGGGGCGGGGGGGTTACCTCGCCCCTACAACAATCCACATTCCATAATCTGAAATTTCTTAAATTACTGAGTCCTGCATTCCACAATAAGACACGGGAAAGCGATCAATCCTGTCGTGTTGGCGTCGTTAACTATGAAGCAAGGTCTAATTGTGTGAAAGCCCGGACCCAGTTTCTTAACCCCCACGATCGTTCGCGCATGCTCTCCAGGCTCACCAAAGAGGAGAAAATTAGGACCTAAAAATTGGCAGTCGCTTGGATCGTCCGAGTCAAAGGCATAACCAATATTTAACGAAAATGGGATATCAGGGGGATTTAGCGAGGCTTCTGTGCTAAAAGTGATTATGCAATTACGATGGAAAAAACCATTGTTAACGGTTACTTCCATGTCTGGAATGAATTCAAATGAAGTCGAGCTAGTGCTACCCCCCCCGAGCAGTCTTGCTGATTGGTTGGAATCGAAAAAGCAGGTTCCACATAACACAGAGAAAGCCCGGAGATAAGGGCAACCGTAAAAAACAAGCTATACGCAAATCTTTTCATTTTACTACCCTCCTTTTTCTCTAACCTAAATGTATTGTAGCGGAATCCTTTAGGATTCCATTTATGGAGGACTGAAGTCCTCCGCTACAATCCAATTCAGGGTCGAGAATATTGGTTTATTAGTTATTATTAAAGCACATTTGAAAGGGAAATGGAAGTATATTGTTAGTTCTAGGATATGAGTAGGTCACGAGCAAGACTCGTTGCCTACCCATATTTTGTAGGAGCGGCTTACAGCCGCGATTCGCAGGCTTCAGGAGCAGGCAAGGGCTTAGGTTTTAATCTCAATTCTTAGATAGGTAACAACGAGCAAGCCTGTCCCGAGTTTAGTCGAGGGAACTCGTTACCTACCCATATTTGGTAGGAGCGGCTTCCAGCCGCGATTCGCAGGCTTCAGGAACAGGCAAGGGCGTGA